>JAUVEK010000056.1 GCA_030594795.1 Candidatus Nanohalarchaeota archaeon
TGTTGGCTACAACCGGGACTTTTTCGAAGATGCTTTTTTTTACGTTCATGTCTTCCGGCACGATTCCTATGACCGGTGCCTCGCACATGGTCTCAACATCATCCTGTGTCAGTTCCCATCCATTGTTTTTTACTCTTGTGATTATAACGCCGAATATGTTTTTTTTCATGTCTCTTGCCATCCGGGATATTTTTGCTGCATTGGCGACGGTCGGCATCTCCGGGTTTGTTACGATGATTATATCATCGCAGGCCTCTAAAACTGACTGGGAATCTTTATCCATGCCTGCAGGGGAATCTACTATTACTGTTGAGTCTAATTTGTTCAGGGCAAGCCTCATATTGGATACGTCTGCATTCAGTAATTCAAGGTCTATGGATGAAGGGATGAATTTAAGGCCTGTCTGGTGCATGTAAATCGCGCGGCTTATGTCTATCTGCTCGTTGAGAACATCCTGGAGGTTGTTTGGAAACAAGTAGAGCCCAAGGTGTACGCCCATTGTGGATGCAGTTGTGTCTGCGTCTACGACTACGACGTCATTGCCAAATTCATGGAGCGCAAGAGCAATGTTGAGTGATGATACTGTTTTACCTGTACCGCCTTTTCCTGAAACGACTCCTATTATCCTTGGCATATAATCACTGTTATTATTAGACAGTGCGATAATATTAAATACTTTGTGGTAGTTACAAGGAGTTTGGGGGTATTATTCTATCGGCAGGGTATGCATCAACTGTATAGAGAACAACTCAGGCAACCACTACAGCAGGTGCAGTTGCTGTAAAAAGGCGATCTTCAAAAATTCCCTTTACCAGGGGTATCTTCATCACGATTTTTATTATGCTGAATTCTTTTTGTCCAATTACACTGAACTTGGCTGATTTTATGTTTTCAAGGCGTTTTTTGTCAATCTCGGATTCGAAAAAGTTTTCCAGATATTTTGAAGCATTCATTATTTCAAGCCCGACTATTTTGTCATCTGCTGAAAAATCTATTATAAACTGGTCAAACTCAAGACTGTCCTGAACTGCTACTCCGGTTGATATATATAATATATCCTCTTCGAAATCATAATCTACATGCGCTTCTTTTGCCATATTACTGCCTACGAATTTTTCGTTTTCTCCATTTTTGAATAATCTTTATTCTTTTTTTGTTTTCACATATTGCTACATGTCCTTATATAATATATTTCGTACTTAAATGTTGCGATTCTTCGCTTTGATTGGTGCTTATTCTATCGGCAACTTCCTGAGTGGGTTTATGGACAACGGGGAGAGCAATCATATTACTGTACATACTGTTTGTGATAGATGCCTGCAAACTAATAATATCTCTTTTAAGTAGTAAAGTGCTGGAACATTTATAATAATATTCTTATAATATGTATCTATGGATGAATTTATGGATGACCCAGAACTAAGGCAACTACGTGAGGAATTACGTGGTCCTCCACCAATAATTGTAGATGTCGATGATTCTTGTAAAGCGCTTATAGTTGGCTTAAACGAGATAGGTATAACAAACAGAGAAGATGATGTTCCGATTCTAGTGACATATGATTTAAAACCCGGTCATGTTGCATTTTTAGGGTATGAATCTGATGAAGAGATTGCTTTTTTAGGACATATTGATGGAAAAACTAATATTGAGAAGTCAGTGAAGGGATTGTATTCAGAATTGTCTTATTTGAAACAACCAGAGAAAAGAATAGACACATATAGTGGGTATATTATTGTTGGCGATGATGATGTGTCTAAAAGAGTGGAAGAGGCGATTGAAAATATTGAGGGATTTGAGCATGCATTAGGTATGGAACTAAATGAAGAACAATATGAAACAGATGCGGTTTCAATCAATGCCAGAACTGGCAAAATTGATCGGACACCACCGGAATACAGGTCATCAGTTCAAGAAAGAACCTATGAACCAGGCACTTTTGCAAGGATTGTATATAGTCCTGGGAATAAACCCAAACCAGATGATAATCTGATATTATAATAATAATTTCATTCTATCGGCAGGGTATGGAGGGGGAGTATTTTTAAGGGGATGATGACAAAGACTGCTTATGACAATGCAGGAGAAAATCGTTTCGCTTTCAGCGCACTCGTTTTTTGACAGGGAATCTTCCCGCGAGTCAAAGGTTGTGAGCCTTTCGCGCGCCAACCAGTATGATACGTGCGGGTCGGCTGCAAATACTGATCTTGGCGCAATATACAGGGCTGAGAACGGGCAGAAGGGGTGCCTGCTTTTCAAGACTCTTTATACAAACCAGTGCTCTTTTGACTGCAAGTACTGCATCAATGCAAGGAAGGAGAAGAAGTCGAGCTATACGCCGCCTGAGCTTGCGAAGACGTTTATGGGGCTCTATAGGCGGAATCTTGTTGACGGGCTTTTTTTGAGTTCCGGTATCCCGAGGGATCCTGAAATTATCATGGAGAAGATGATCGAGACACTGGAAATTGTGCGATCCAGGTATCGGTTCGGGGGGTATATCCATATGAAGGTTCTCCCTGGTGCCAGTTATGATTCGATAAAGAGGGCTTCGGGGCTTGCGCAAAGGCTGAGCATCAATCTTGAGGCGCCCAGTAAGGACAGATTGTCCTGCCTTTCTGGTACGAAGGACTACAGGATTGATATTCTTCGCAGGCAGAGGTGGCTTTCGGGTATGAACCTTTCGCACGGGCATACTACGCAGTTTGTTGTGGGGGCCGGCGATGAGAGTGATCTTGAGATTCTTAATATGCTTGATTTTGAGCATAAGAATTTCGGTATCCAGCGCGGTTATTTTAGCGCTTTTTCGCCGTGCAGGGGGACTGCACTTGAGGGGCGGGAGAAGACTGAGAAGCTCAGGGAGGTTCGCCTCTACAATACTGATTTTCTTTTGAGGAAGTACAATTTCAATATCAGGGAGATAAAGGAGATTTTGGGTGAGGATGGGAATCTCTCCCGCGAGGATCCGAAGGTGCTGGTTGCGCGGAATTATTTTGTGAAGCCTGTTGATGTCAACAGCGCGAGCTATGATGAGCTTTTGCATGTCCCGGGCATAGGTGAGGTTAGTGCAAAGAGGATAGTTGAGAGGAGGAAGAGGGGGCTCATCAAAAGGAGGCGCGAGCTGAAGGAGATGGGGGTTGTTCTTAGGCGCGCTGATGCGTTTGTTAAGGTTAACGGGTGGAGCCAGAGGGGTGTTTGTGAGTATGTGTGATGTCAGTTAGTCTCGCCGTCATTCTCATGATAAATTATGCTGCCGCAATGCTTGCAGTGCGTGGCGTCGAAATCATGGTGCCTAAGCCCGCATTTTTTGCAGATTATAATTCTTTTTTTGGCATGTGAAAACATGAATTCTTTTATCAATAATCCCAGTTGCCATGGTATCAGGGCGATGCTTACAAGTATCATCAGGACTGTTATTATTTTCCCAAGAGGCGTTATCGGGACAATATCTCCAAAACCGACTGTTGCCAGGGTCACTACTGAAAAATACATTGCTGTTCCCAGGTCGCTGATATCAGGATTAGTAAATCTTTCTGCTTCGTAAATGAAGGAAGAGAATATGAAGATGATTGAGGCAATTGTGAATATTATCTTTAGTATTCTTAGGTCATGCAGTTTTGCTTCTCTTGTCAGGAATGTGCCTGTGTCTATAAAGCGCATGAACCTGAAGATACGGAAGACTCTGAAAATGCGTATAAACCTTAAATCAAGGAATGTGATGAATGTCGGGATTATTGCAATGAGGTCTATTATGCTGTAGAAATGGAAGATGTGGTTTATCCTGTGTTTTGCGACCCAGAGCCTCAGGATATATTCTAAAATGAATATGGAAACTGTTACTATCTCAATGGTCCAAAAAAGACCGGGATATCTGGCATGGAAGTAAGTTTCCAGAATAAAGATGCATACTGTGAATAAGTTAAGGGCTATTATGAATAAATCAATGGATTTCCCTAAAAATGTTGTAGTGTCATGAAGATAGAATGCTGTTTTGTCTTTGAGTGTGTTTATGTTGTGGGGGGGCATGATGTATTTATTGGTCCTGATTTTTATATAGGTTTAAACAGGATTATGGCTGGTGTTTATTAGTGTATTGTATATGCTAATGATTGTTTTGCGTCTTTTTCCCCTGTTTTCAGTAAATCATCGTATACCCCACATATTTGAATATTTTTGGTAAAAATGCGCTTTTGTGGGGTAAATGTGCTTAGAATCAAATTGAGGCTTTGATTCATAAGAATAGAGCCTCAACAATGCAGTTATCTTAAAGCCAGTATCGCTTCTTATTTCAGGGAGCAAATGTATATAAATGACTATTGATAACACATATCTCATGCTTGTTGTTTTTGATTCTGCTGAACAAATGAAGTATACTGGAATTGCATCTGGTACCCAACGTGATTTTGGTTCGTTTTGTACTGGTATTGAACATGCATATCGTGAATTGGGTATAAATCACAAACATTGGAGCAAGTTAACTAGAAAAGAAAAATCTTCATTGACGCCAAAAATTCACCGATTAATCAAAGAGTATAACGTTCACATTACAATCATATCGCATTCAAGACCTACGAACAAAGAACGGAAAGAATATTTCTTAGAGGACTTGCCTGAGGTGATTTCAGATATATTTAGCACTATATTCAAATTATGGAGCACATCATATCTGTTATTGTTTGATGACGATTATAATTTTAAAAACGCAAAAACTGAAGATTTTGCACTAAAAATCTTTAAGAAAATTGCGAAAAAGATTAGCGGAAAGACTGTTGCAATAAGAAAAGACAAATCAGGAATCAAAATGACACTAAAGCATCCAAATAAAGAAGTATCACAATTTATTGGTCGTGTAAGAAATTTAAGTAGTTCATATGAAATATCAGTGATTGATAATGTTCTCGGCTGTTATCTTTATAATAAAAAGAATAAGAACAAAGTGAAATGGCCAGAAAATAAATTATTTCTTAAAAAAGTATGATACCCCTGCCTTTGCAGACAGGAGGCGGGTTTCTCAAACATCCTTATGGCAACGTCCACCAGGGATCATACCATAAAGACTCGAAATCCTATTACATATATGTACACACAGATTTATAAAAATACCTATTTTTCAATTTCTCGGGGTTTTTCGCATGCAGAAGGAACTATAAAGTGGTCCCGCCGGGATTTGAACCCGGGACCTCTGGCTATCTTAGATGTTAGCCAACACTGCATTTGAGTGTATTGGTTATGGAGACGCAGGCAGTACCTGCGCGTCATATAAGACCAGCGCTCTGACCAACTGAGCTACGGGACCGTATGCTCATGGATTATCTTAATATGATATGGTAAGTTTTAAATATATTGGTTGTGTTGGACTACTCATTTCAGGCAGATAAGACATATATAGTCTGATGTTAATAAATTTGGTATGGATGCGCATAGTCTGCTTTACAGAAAGGCTCTTGGCTCGCGCCTTAAGAGCCAGAGGATTGCAGTTTACGGGATGGCGAATTATGATGTTGTTTTTGATGTGTCAAGGGAAAGACTGGGCAGCGTGAAAATTAACCGGGTGTTTGATGATATTGCTCTGCGTGCGCTGAAGAATAAGAAATATACTGAGTATAATCGCGATGTTGATATTATCAATGAAGCTATCTTTAAGCTCAAAGGGGTGCCTTTTGGGCATAGACTCATCCTGGGGGGCAATGCATGCAATATCTCTCTTGGTTTGTCTGCGCTCGGCAACCGGGTGGATTTGAATGTTCGGAAAGCTACGCCGGATATTGTGAAAAAGCTTAAGGCTGGGGGAGTGAAAGCTGTAAAGTCCAGTTTCAGTGAGGCTACGCATCATCTTATTGTCCAGGTTAAGGAGGATGGGGACCGATTCATAATCTCTCCGGATTATGGTGTCAAAGAGCCTGAACTGGTTGATTTTGTTGATGAAAAGTGCGATTTTGCTGTCTATTCGGGGGCGCATCTTGATGCAAAGTCTGGCTCTGTGCAGGCTGAGCTTTTGAGGAGAGTAAAGAGGATATCGCGCAAGTCCAGGCTTTATGTTGAGCTTGGCTCAGGCTCAAGGATGGCGAAGGATAACTGCAGGAAGGTCTCCAAATATGCTGATATTGTGGGCATGAATGAGGTTGAGGTTGAGACTATGACCGGGAGGGATGATATTGCCGGCGCTGCCTGCCAGTATTACCGGAAATATATGAAAAAAGGCTCTGTTCTTGTTGTGCATACTATGAAAGGCAGCCTTGCTGTTTGCGGGAACGCGATTGATGGTATTTCTCTTGCCCAGGCGCTCGGGCATCTCTCAGGGAGCTCGAGATATATTTTCGGGAAATATATGGGTATCGGGGAGATGAGAAGGAAGTTTGGAAAAATAGTGCTTCACAACAAGAAGGTTTCCGGTGAGACCGGGCTGGATTTGTCGTGGGTGCCTGGCATCAAATATCGTGGTGAAGGGCTTGCTGTCGGGAGCGGGGACGGGTATGTTGCGGGATTTGTTAGTGGT
This sequence comes from Candidatus Nanohalarchaeota archaeon, assembly GCA_030594795.1. Lineage (GTDB taxonomy): Archaea > EX4484-52 > EX4484-52 > EX4484-52 > B79-G9 > B79-G9. The sequence goes on from JAUVEK010000056.1 coordinate 6,494, forward strand.
TTTCTGAATTTTTGTGAATCTAGCTGATAGCGCTGAAGTCTCTTTGGATGTCCTGATTTTTTGTTTTGCCTTTTATGTATTCCTCAAACAGGGGGATGTATATTGGCATTGCGAATTTTGTGAAGTTGGATGATACGAGTGCTTCGCCTTTGTCAAGGCTTGCTATGTTCCTGTCGTCTGTTGAGAGGTCCTGTGATGCGCATTCTATCACTGAGCGGCGCTCTTCTGCCATCTCTATCCCGAGAATGATTTTTGTGTTCATGTTGGCCAGAATCTCTTTTGGTATGAGGCTCGGAAGCTGGGTGATGGCTGTGAGACCGATTTTGAATTTTCTTCCTTCTCTTGCAATTCTTGAAAATATGTTGGGGCCTGTTTTCAGGGCTTCTTTTCCTATCACGCGCGGGGCTTCCTCGAGGATTACAGATATTACCGGTTTTGTTTTCAGGGCGCCTGTCTGCCTGTAGTGCCTGTACGTGTCAAATGCTTTTGTTGCGATTATTGAGCCTACAAGTATTTCCTGTGAGCCGTGCAGGGTTGATGTGTCTATTATGACTGTCTTTGAGGATTCAAGTGAGTGCACTATGTCGCCTGTTGTTGTCTTTCCTGCCTGCGTGTCGAAGATGCCGGTGCATGTTATCTCGTCATCCTTGATCTTGAGGTCGAGGTTGTAGAGGAGCCTTCTTACAACGACGTCAAGTGTCTCGTCGCGGAAGTTTACTGGTACGGGCTCTTTTGTTATGATCTTTTGGAGCCATTCGTTCCCGTATTCGTTGTAGTATGCATATAATGCCTCTTTCTGGGGCTCAGAGAACATGACTGCGCCCTCGAAGTGCCGGGGCTTCAGTGATTCGAGGTTTATCTTTAATGTTACTGCGCCCGGGGGCGGGGTGTTTGGCGTGTAATAGACCAGTTTGCTCCTGGCGTTGGGGTGGTCTTTCAGGGCTTTGGTGTTTCTCCCGTAATATTCGTCGTGGGGGTCTATTATTAAAAGTGAACAGTAGTCTTTTTCAAGTACGGACCATGCGATTGTTTTTACGAGGTTTGATTTGCCCCTGCCGGTTGTTGCAGGGATGAGTACGTGATGGGTGAAGACGCTTTCGCCGTCGAGATGGACGTCGATTGGGAGAATTCTTGAGCCTGAGCGTATGCTTCCAAGAAAGAGGGGCTTTTCCGGCTTTGTCAGAAAGTTCAGGTCTTCTTTTTTAATCTGGCGCAGCTGCGAGAAGAATGGAGGCATTTTTTTGGGTGTTTTTGCTGTGTTTTTGTGTATTGTCACTACTGATTTTAGTGATGCGAGTATGTAGTTTCTCAGTTCCGGCTCTGTGAATTCAAGGGATTCACCAAAGCCTTCGAGGCTCATGCC
>JAUVEK010000066.1 GCA_030594795.1 Candidatus Nanohalarchaeota archaeon
AAAAAAATGCTGGTTATTTTACTTACGATGATAGTTGCAATATCGGCATGCCCGCAATCTTCTGTTGATTTTAATCCCAATGCCGGTATTGTGCTGCAGGACATGTCATTTGATGTACCCAAGGTATATGACGATGGTACGGATTCAGCTACTCTTATGTTTGATGTAGTGAATGTCGGCGGCAAGAGTATAAAAAATGCTGTCCAGGTATATGTTTACGGGCCGACAATAAAAGAGAAAAGTGATGCTGCAACTGACAATGAAAAAGTGTGGAGAGTTAAAGCAGTTCAGAATGAAGATGAGACAAATACGTTCAGTGTAGGCGGGGATTATATCACTCAGACTATCTCGTCACCTCAGCTTCCCCCACCTGACCCATCTATGGGCATACCTGGGGGGCGTATTCCTCTTGATTTTGATTTTACACCTGCCAAGGTTCTTCATGGTATGGAGATACCTACGAAGTTCTACGTAAGCGTGTGCTATCCATACGAAACGCAGACGCTGACATATGTTGAAGTGACTTCAAAAAACGAGTTGAGGGTAACAGGGTCTACTGGTTCGAGAAAAGATACCATCAATGCAGGAGGTCCAATACATATAACTCTCCAGGGAGGCACAGGTATGAGGTCGGGTGCCAGATTACCGCTTGTATTTAAGATTGATAATGTCGGTGGAGGTTACCCAAGTATGCCAACTACCTCCTGTGTGGTGGATCTTCCAAAGAAAGAGAGAGACGAAGTGAAGATTACAGTCGAAGTTGACGGTGTTAAAGTTTCTGATTGCAAGGAAGAGGTGACATTGAGAAAAGGGACAGGTGTATTATCCTGCACCCACAGCACCGGTGAATCTAAGGCGCCGCGGCGCACATATACAGTAAGAGCAACAGCTACATATAATTATTACACTACATCTGCTGTATCAATAACAACTGTGGGTACGGACGATGCTTCATGAAACGGTACCTAATATCCAAGGCACATGATATTATATCATACATCGGTGTAAAAATGGACATAAAAATATTTCTTATGGTTATGATGCTGCTTTTGGCATCCGGGTGCCCGCAGCAGTCCGTTGACTTTAGTGCCAATGCCGGCGCTGTGGTGCAGGATTTATCATTTGATATGCCAAAAGTCTATACAGGTGATACAGCAACTCTTATGTTTGATGTCGTGAATGCCGGAGGCAAGGAAATACCTGAAGACGGAGTCAAAGTGTATGTCTATGGTCCGAAAATCAGTAGTAGTGGCGGATGGGGACTCAAAACATCCAACCCCGAAGCTGAAACAGCAGAGGGAGGGTATGTATCTGCATCAGTTTCATCAGATGTTTTACCGCCTCCAAATCCATCTTTGGGCACGCCCGGTGGGAGGCAGTCTTTTGATCTTGAATTCTCCCCCGCTGTGGTTAATAAGGGTATAGAAGTTCCAACTGAATTTCATGTGAGTTTGTGCTATCCTTATGCTACTGAAGTGATTTCACAGATTGAAGTTGTGTCGAAAAATGAGCTTCGTGCAACCAAGGCCGCCGGCTCGAGAAAAGACAGTGTCAATGCAGGAGGGCCGATACATATTTCTGTCGAGGTTGAGAACAATCTGGTGGCTGGCAGGAAGATACCGGTTATCCTGAGAGTGACTGACGTGGGCAATGGCTACCCTATCCTTCGCAAAACTTCGTGTAATATAGACACAGGGACAGAAGACAGACATAAGATAACTCTTGCGGTCACCGTTGATGGAAAGACTGACATTGAATGTAAATACGACACCGGTGCTGGAGAGACAGGTGGAAACGGTGCAGTTATCTACATAGGTACTGGAGAGACAAGTAAAGGTACAGTTACACTTACAAGGGGGAAAGGTGCACTATTTTGCCTGTATGATACACCGGAGGCAGATGCTCCCAGGCGCACATACATGGTAAGAGCAACTGCTGAATACAAATATTATACAACGTCTACTGTGACTATAACAAATGTCGGCTCATCATTGTGAGAGGTTTTTCTCTGTCTCTTTTCTGAAAATCTCAATTTCTTTTTTGAATCTTTTCAGGGTATTGATGATGTGGTCCTTCTGGACTTTCAGTGTCTCTGCAACTTTCAGAATGGATTCATCGTGTCCCGGTGCCTTAATTGCGTCTTTTTTTGTGCTTTTGTCTTTTATTGTTTTATATGCTTCGCGCATCTTTTCGATGCCTTCTTTGTTGTTCGCTTTTGCAAAGTAAGCTAGCTGCCCGCGAATTTTCCGAAGCTTTTTCCATTCACTAAAGAGTGCCAGGGCAGAAGAGGGCGCATCAGAGAGATCATCTATTCCAAGCTCTTTTGTTATCTCTTTTTCAAGCTTGTCTGTTCCTGATTTCATGTTCTGCGTGAGGTTGCCTGCAACAAATTCAACTCTTGTGACCCCGTCCTGTATTTTCCGGGTTCTTATGATCTTGACTGGTCCGATGTCTCCTGTTGAGCTGACATGGGTGCCGCCGCATGCTTCTACATCGTGGGTGCCAATCCTGATTATCCTTACTATTTTGCCTGGGCTGCCGCCGCCCTGGTAGATAATAAAGCCGTATTTGCTTTCTGCGACACTCCGCTCCATGTTTCTGATGTCGACCTTAATGTCGCGCGCAATAATGCTGTTGGCTGCCTTTTCGACTTTTTTTATCTCAGCATCTGTCAGGTTGTCGTAGTGCGTGATGTCCAGCCTTGCGCCTGATATGGATTTGTGCGCTCCTGCCTGCCACACGTGCGGCCCGAGAACCTGCCTCAATGCCCCGCCGAGTACGTGGGTGCCGGTGTGCAGCTGCGTGAGTGTCTTTCTCCTTTCTGCATCAATCTGCCCGCGGACGCCGGAGCCTGCTTTAAAACCTGATGCGTCGTTGACCTTGTGCAGGATTACACCATCAACCTTGACCACATCGAGGACGGCGGCGGTGTCCAGTGTTCCTGTATCATGGTCCTGGCCGCCGCCGGTTGGATAGAAGGCGGTTCTGTCAAGGATTATCCATTTGCCCTGGATGATACGGAGCACTTTTGCAGTGAAGCCATGGCTTGCAGATTCGTAGTATAGTGGTTTTGTGGTACTGAGGCCGGAGACGTTGACATCAAGTTTCTTTGTTTTGCGATCCCCTGACTCGTGGTTGCGCGTAACTTTCAGGTAAAAGTCGCCCGGGATGTGGACGTCGACAGAGGCGTCAGCCCCGACTTTTTCTATGAGTTCCGGGGTGATGCCGTGCGACTCGTAGAGTTCTGTAAGCTTGCTATCTGAGAATTTCTGTGTATTTTTGAGCAGGTTCGCCACGATCCTTCTTGAGCGCTGCATTGTTTTTTTGTATTTCTCTTCTTCCACGCTCATGATCTTTTCCACATTATCAATATTCTCTACAAGTTCCGGGAACATCGGCTTGAGATAATCGGCATGCCATGATGCCACATCATGGAGACTAAAATCAAAATTGTACCTGTCAATGAAGTTGAGGGCGCGCCTTAGGATTGCTCTCAGGTTGTACCCGCCGCCTACGTTGGATGGTATCCCGCCATCAGAAATCGCAAAAAGCAAAGTCCGCGCATGATCCGCAACAGCATAAAGCGCCTGCATCGGCTCAACAGTTTTCATCATCTGCGGAACACTAATCCCAACTGCTTTTGCAGCGTCGAGTCTTGCCTTTTCTATGTCCGGCACTTCGTCCATGTCGAGGTTGCCTGCGATGATTGAGTATCTCCTGAAGATGCCTTCGTCAATGTCGATACCGGAAAGCTTTTTCATCCTGGGTGTGACCGGGCCGAAGAGAGAATCATACGCTGCCGGGGTTCCGTTTGAGAACCATACGAGCCTTTCGTGGCCCCATCCTACGTCTATCACTTTGAGGGGGAGGTCATTGTATGTTTTTTTGTCCCGTGACTGGAACTGCATGAAAACGGAGTTGACAAGTTCAAGGCCGCGCGAAAGCGTTTCTATGGACGGGCCGAATGCAGAGAAATCAGGCATTGCCCAGACATCCTCCACATAAACAAGCTCTTTTCCAGGTATGCCCATGACGCTGTTGAGGAACTTATAGTTAAGGTCAATGCATTTGTCCTTGAAGTAGCCTTCTTTGGGGTGGCCGAAAGCGTGCTGGCCTGACATGACGAATGAGGTCAGGTGCCTTCCTGTGATTCCCACGTTTGGGATGTCCGGGAATCTCAGGCAGACTTGGGGCACTATAAGGGGGTTTGCGGGGTACTCGAAGGTCATGTTCCCATTTTCGAGCCTCTGGAAGTCCTGGATTGAGGCTATGGTAAAGTAAAGGTCAGGCCTCCAGCGGTCCACTACAGGGTATCTTGGTATTGATGTATGGCCTTCTTTTTTGAAGAATTTCTCGAATTCTTTCCACATGCCGATGTAGTCCCACTTTTTTTTGGTAATGGTATTGTCAATGAAGTCATATTTCTGGCAGGGCGGGTCGGCGCATTTGACTCTTTCAGGGTCAAGTGTCCAGAAGTTTTTTTTGCACTGGGGGCATGTTTTTCTCATGAATCCTTTTTCTTTGAAGAGTTCAACCTGGTAATGCTTTTTCCAGTCTTTTGCAAATTGTTTTTTTATTGTTGGCTTGGTTAGCATATAAGTATCTTGTTCTATCATATTTATAATACTTATCGGTAAATCAATGTTCTGCAGTAGAAGGTGCGCTTCAGCTTCAAGCGCAATCGCCGGAGTATTGTCGTTTTTTTTCGCTTTGAGGTTTTGGATTGGGTTATTCAATTGTTTAGTGCGATTGCTTTGTCAAAATCTGCCCACCCGCGGTCATATTCACCTTTTTTCAGGAGAGCGTAACCTCTCCCGTAATATGCGTCTGCAAGATCGGGGTTGAGCTCTATTGCCTTGCTGTAATCTGCTAATGCGTGCTCATATTTGCCTATCTCAAAATAAGAGTTGCCTCTACTGCAATATGCTTCTGCAGAATGGGTATCTATTCCTATTGCTCTCGTGTAATCAGCTATGGCTTTTTCGTACTCGCCTTTATTATGATGAGCGTCTCCTGCATTGAGATAATGTCTACCCTGGCTGCCTTGGTGCATAGTGAATCTGGATAGTACTACTATAGATAATATCACCATTGCCAGCAATATAGTGAATAGCATATATGCGGCGTCTTTTGTCTTTTTTGGACGTGATTTGCTTTTTCTTAAATTGACGCTCTGCAGCCTGCTATTGTTGGGTTTTCCATTTATCAGAATCAGCAAATAAATATTATGATTTACTTATTTATATATTAGAGCCTAGAGTAAAGAGCAAGAAAAAGTACTGTGCTTCCTTACATCGCAGCTTCAACTTCAAGTGCCAGCGCAAGAAAATCAATGTTCTCTTCTTCAAACATTTCCGAAATTGAGTCCATACGTGTTGGTGGCAGTATAATTTTAAATATCTATTTGATGAACCTATCACTGGTGGAAGAGGATATCATGAAGACTGAAGAAGAGAAAGTTAAAAAGATTTCAAGGGACCTCATAGAGCGCATCGCAGCCGGGAAGATAGTGTCAGGGAGAAAGCTCGACTATGAAAAGCGCAGATTGTCGAAAAAATATAACCTTGTGCGCATCCTGAAGAATTCTGAGATTCTTTTTTATGCCAAGAAGCATGAGAAGGAGAAAGTCCGGCTTCTTGTGAAGAAGCCGGTGCGGTCCATATCAGGGGTGTCTGTCGTGGCTGTGATGTCAAAGCCGGCATCGTGCCCGGGAAAGTGCATCTACTGCCCGCAGGGTGAAAATGCGCCGAAGTCATATACGGGGCTTGAGCCTGCGGCAAGGCGGGCAAGGATGTTTGATTATGATCCTTACAAGCAGGTTTGCAATCGTGTGAAACAGCTTAAGGCGATTGGCCATGCGGTTGATAAGATTGAGTTGATTGTTATGGGGGGCACGTTTCCGTCGTGCAGCAGAAGGTACCAGAAGTGGTTTGTGAAGAGGTGTTTTGATGCTCTCAACTGCGATGAGTCAGCTACGTTGGTGAAAGCGCAGAAGTTAAATGAGACTGCAAAGTCGCGCTGCGTCGGCCTTACGATAGAGACGCGGCCGGATTACTGCACACAGGTGCATATTGACCGGATGCTGGAGCTTGGCACGACAAGAGTCGAGGTTGGTGTCCAGACGCTGAGTGATGAGGTGTACAGAAAAGTCAGGCGGGGGCATTCTGTACAGGATGTCAGGGATGCGACGCTGGCGCTGAAAGATTCTGCACTCAAGGTAGTCTATCATATGATGCCTGGCTTGTTCCAGGATGAGGGTGAGGATCTTAAGATGTTTGATGAGCTTTTCAAAGACCCGGATTTCAGGCCGGATATGCTGAAGATATATCCTGTGCTTGTGATTGAGGGGACCGGGCTTTATGAGATGTATAGGAGGGGGCAGTTTAGTGCGCTTACGAATGAGTCTGCGAAGGTGCTTGTTGCAAAGGCTATGCAAAAAGTGCCGCGCTATGTAAGGATCATGCGCTGCATGAGGGATATCCCGATGGAGAAGATAGTTGCCGGGCCGACTGCGGGGAATCTTCGCGAGATGGCTGAGGAGTTTATGGATGATGCGGGTATGGAGTGCAGGTGCATCCGGTGCCATGAGGCAGGCCACCTGTATTACAAGAAGGGAGTTGTCCCTGAGAAGATAGAGGTGAATATTGAAAAGTATAGTGCATCAGGGGGTACAGAGTATTTTATCACGTTTGAGGACAGGAGGCAGGGGAGCATAGTAGGTTTCCTGAGGCTCAGGATGCCGTCTCTAAAACCTGAGAGGAAAGAAGTTGACAGGCATACTGCGCTGATTCGCGAGCTGAAAGTTTTTGGCACAGCAGTGGAACTCAAAGAGAGGAAAGGGGATTCTTTCCAGCACAAGGGTATAGGGAAGGGATTGATGGGGGAAGCAGAGAATATTGCAGAGAAGGAGGGCGCATCCAAGATACTTGTGGCATCTGCAGTCGGCACGAGAGAATATTATCGCAGGCTTGGGTATGCCCGTGACGGGCCTTACATGAGCAAAAAAATCTGAGGAGAGGGCTGCCAGATGTCAAAAAGCAAAAGAGTTAAAAAGTTACTGTTATGATTAAATCCAAATGGATAAATGGTATTGGGTGATGATTTTTGTGTTGATTATTGCATCAGCAATAATTATGTTCTATGCAAAGTCTGAATTTATTTCCCGCGGTTCACAGGACTGATTTCACTTTCTTTGCGACACTTGCCACGTGCGCTCCCAGGTTGCGCGCGGTCTCTATGCCGAATTCATCTTCTGCTACGTTTTTGGCTGGCCC
>JAUVEK010000125.1 GCA_030594795.1 Candidatus Nanohalarchaeota archaeon
AAAAGCAGCAGCACTAAGCGGCGTAAAATGAGACTGAACAGCATCACTCAACCCCACATCCTCAACACCATAAAGCGTCCCGAAAGTCCCGACAACAACCTCCTTTGCAGCAAACCCGAACATCAGCGCCACCGCAGACTGCCAGTCCCCAAAGCCGCACGGCTCAAACAAAGGCGCAATAACCCCCCCAGCCTGCCCGATAACACTCTGCTGCGACGCATACTCAACACCCCACGGCATGCTCGCCAGGAACCATATAATAATCACGACCGCAAAAATCACAGTACCTGCCTTGCGCACAAACAAGCTGCCCCTCTCCCACGTATGAATAAGCGCACCCTTGAGAGTCGGCCACCTGTACGGCGGGAGCTCCATAACCAAAGGCGAAGAAAGCCCCTTAAACATCGTATTCTTAAAAAGCATCCCACTAAGAATAGCAACAAAAATCCCGAAAAGATAGATCAGAAATATAATAGTCCCCTGGTGGGCACTAAAAAAAGCACCAACAAACAGCACATACACAGGCAGCCTTGCAGAGCATGACATAAACGGGTTAATCAGTATAGTAAGAATCCTGTCCTTCTCATTCTCAAGAGTCCTTGTCGCCATGACAGCAGGCACATTGCACCCAAACCCTATAATCATCGGAATAAACGACTTCCCGTGAAGCCCGACCTTATGCATGACCTTATCCATGATAAACGCTGCACGTGCCATGTATCCGGAATCCTCCATAATCGCGATCATAAAAAACAAAAGAAATATATTCGGGATAAAAATAAGAACAGAGCCAATCCCGCCGATAATCCCGTCAACCACAAGCGAACTCACCCACGCAGGACCACCGGAACCATCAATAAAAGCGCCAGCATTATCCGCAAGCCACCCGAAACCCATATCAATGGCATCCATAAACGGCGCACCCACACTAAAAGTCACATGAAACATACTCCACATCAGTGCAAGAAAAATCGGAATCCCAAGCACCCGATGCATAACAACCTTATCAACATTCTCAGAGGTGCTCAGCCTGTTAACCTCTTCTTTCACAACCGCCTCCTTAACCACTCCCCCGATAAATCCATAACGCGCATCAGCAACCGATGAGTCCACATCCTCGCCAAAAACATCAAAAAGATGCTTTCTCTTCCTGGCTGCCTCATCAACAGCCTCCTTGCCTCCCTCAATCTTCCTGACTTTCTCAACAACCTGGCTGTCATTCTCAAGCAGCTTAATTGCGACCCACTTAGGCCTGTAATTCAGAGGCAGCTTAATCGCCTCAAGCAGAGCTGCAATTTCATCCGAATGCTCCTCAATCTCTTTTCCATAAGTAACCAGCGGCTTATGCAGTTCCCTTTCCTCAGCCATTCCTACAACTTCATCCATCAGCTCATTGACGCCGGTTTTCTCATTTGCCTCAATCTTGACAACAGGAACCCCTAATAAACGGCTCATCTTCGCATCATCAACAGATATGCCCTTCTTCAGAGCCGTCTTCACCATATTAAGCGCAACCACCACATTGGCTCCAAGCTCAATCAGCTGCACAGTAAGATACAGATTCCTCTCGATATTGCACGAATCAACAATATGGACAACAACATCCGGGTGCTCATCGACAATATAGTCTCTTGCGACAATCTCCTCAATCGAATAAGCAGTCAGGCTGTAAGTCCCCGGCAGGTCAACAATTTCAACATCGTGCCCCTTATACTTCACACTTCCTTCCTTCTTCTCAACAGTCTTTCCCGGCCAGTTCCCGACATGCTGGTGTGTACCTGTCAGCGTATTGAACAGCGTAGTCTTCCCCACATTCGGGTTTCCCGCAAGAACAATTCTAAGTTTCCTGTCCATCATCACTCCACCATAATCTTCATAGCCTGCCCTCTCCCGACCGCAATCCTCGAATCAAGAACCTTTAGAATAACAGGCCCGCAAACATCATTCTTGGAAACAAGAACCTCAGTACCCTCATAAAGCCCAAGTTCACTAAGTCTCTTTTTCATCCTCTCGCCAGACACAATATCCTTAATTTTGACAACACTGCCCTCAGTTGCCATAGAAAGCGCCATACTCATTCAATCACCTCAACAAGTATCATTGCCGCTTCCTCTTTTCTCAGGCTGAGATTATATCCCCTGACCTTAACATCAATCGGGTCGCCAAGAGGCGCAACCTTCACAACCTCAATCATTTCACCCTTGGTCACACCCATCTCAAGAAGTCTCCTGAAAACCGCACCAGAACCAGTTATCCTCACAATTCTCCCTTTATGTTTGGATGTAAGTTTATCTAAAGTATTTTCCATTTTCATACATATATGCAGTAGGAATATATATAGGTATTCCTAACATTTCTCAAATACGCGAATATATATCTGTTTCTGCATAATACTGTCTCGGATAATGACTTGCGTTGAGAAAAATGAAGTATAAAACAAAAAAATCTATAATTGACATGGAACAGAAAGTATTTGACATAAAAGACGACCCCATGCCAAAAGGAGCTTGGTGGTGGTGGTTCTGGCTCTTCTTCATAGACAATCCAGAGAATCCGAAAAAACCGCGCCAGCTAATGATACTCTGGTCCACAAAAAATGAAAAAACCATCAACTGCAACAATCTGGAAGTCAAATTCAGCCATACCGGCGACAGAAGCCGTCTTGACGGCATCGTAGCTGCCTGGTACTTTGACGGCAAAAAAATGCACCACAACTATCTGCTTGAACAGTGCACACTAAACGTATCACAAAATCAAATCACCTCAAACTCAGCAACTCCGGCATCATTCGCAACAACCAAAAACAGGAGCACAATAAAAATAGGAAGCGACTTTGAATTCATTGCAAAACCAAAAAGCAAACACGACTTCACAAAGCCGATATATTATTCACATACATACCCCGCAAACAAGGGATATTCAATAATCAAGCAGTACCACATGAACATAACAGGAAAAATCAAAAACAAGCCAATACATGGAAGCGCCTACTTCCAGCGCGTCTTCGTAAACGCCCCTGTAATCCCATGGTACTGGGGCGTATTCCACTTCGAAAACAACTCCATCCTCACCTACTTCAACCCTCGTTTGCTTGGAAGATCTTTCAAAAAAGACATAACTTATTTCGACGGCACCCAAACCCATGAGTTCATCGACATAAACGTAAAAAAATCAAAAGAGAACCCTCCGTCATTCAGGATCTCAGGACAGAACAGGCATGAAAAAATAAGCTTCACCGTATGCCCCTATTCCCATTCTTCGTGGACATTCAAAAAAAAAGCATGCAAAATCATCCCAAACAAACTAACCTACAACGAATACCCTGCCACAATATCAAATCTGAAACTCATAGACAAAAAAACAGGCAAAAACACAATCTCAAAAGACCTCGGAAACTCAGTAGGTAATGCCGAGTACGCAACCGGCCTGCTCCTATAAAACCCTACTTCTCCAGAATATACACCCGCGCAACCTC
>JAUVEK010000147.1 GCA_030594795.1 Candidatus Nanohalarchaeota archaeon
AAAGCCGAGGAGATCGAGCGCTTTTTTCGTGTTTTGACCCTCCGGGTCAACGATGCCTTCTTTCAGTCCAATTGTTACTAAAGCAGCATATTTCATGTAACCACCTAAAATCCCTGTGTGCTGTGCGTTTACTGATATAGACTTGAGCAGCCTGCAAAGAGACTGCACCCCACATCCCACATAGAATTTATCTGCATGAAAATATTTAAATGCAAGGCATGAAAGTTTTAAAAATATTTGAGGTTATATTTTTTGACATATGATAAAATCTTCGGGAGTTTCCTGAGGATTCGAGAGCTTTTCGTTAATTTTCTCATGCGATATTGTCTCAAAAGGAAGCTTGAGGCATTGAAATTACCTGATTTTCGTGATTTTTGCTCATTTTGGAAAAGATTTATATATCTGCTTTGTCATAATGTAGTAACATAAATACTGGCTTGGGAGATATTATCTGATATTATCCAGTATTTTCAGGCAGTGTTGAAGGATATCGCCTGTTCGGTGTTTGGCGGATTCATGTTTTTATATACAACATTACGAATTTAGTAGAGTAAAGATAAACAGAAAGCATAAAATGTGCTTTCGATTTGTCTTATGTTGGTGATTGAAAAAATGTATGGAATCACTAACAGTATAAAGTAAGACAGATGTTAAGATTTTTCTAATTTTGATTTTAATTTATTCAGTAAAGATGCTGTCTTTAGTCGTCTTTACTTTAGAGAAAAGGTCTTTGACCTTTATTTAGTCATTGATTTATTGTCATCTATTCAATGATTTAGTAGATTGGTGGATGGCTCCCCATACAGATCAAGCCGTCTGTATAAAAGGGGGATATAAGAGCTTTAGGAGGGGAAGTATATGAAAGATATGAAAGGAAAAAGAAAGACTACAAGTGAAAGCAAGGTGCTACTATATTTGATGGTGCCTTTGGCGGCGACTCTGGTGTCGCTTCAGCAAGCAATATTCGGTGACAAGTGCCTGCACACACAGCCAACAATTTCCGGCTTACTGAAGTGGATGAATGCGAGAGAACTCATAGGATTCATGGACGTGAAGAAGTATACGGCACAGTTAGGACTGCCGCCAACAAGCCTGCTAAAGGCTATGAGTTGCATAGCTGTATCCGATGTTGATTTCGGGCAGAAAATGGGGAGTGACAACATCATACTACCGATAGTAAGAGAACCCCACAAGTCCATGATGGATATAGCAACCCTAAAAGAGATCCTTAGTGATGAAGAGTTATTGCACCAAACGAAGAATATGGACCAGATAAGTGATAAAAGATGGAGTGGATCCCAGAGGGTAATGGATATGGCACAGCATGAACTTATGGCACAGACGGTATTGGACATGGAGAGCCCAGATGCATTGGTAGCACTGGATGTGTATGATGAGATGGTAGAAGGAGAGCTTATGCGGCTAGGTGCGACGACCTGCAATACTATAGTAGGCCTGGCAGGCGTGGATGGACAGGTAACAGTCGGACACATGGATCTTGAAGAGGCACAGGTAATGAAGACCCAGAGTGCATACACAATTGGTGTGATGGAGCATGGCTCAGCCGCTGCGTAATCGAAAACGATGGCGGCTAAAGAAAACAAAAAACAAAAGTTGGGGATAGCAAGGATGGTGAACTATCTCCGGATTTTTTTTCTTTTTTTAAGTTACATCCGTGTGGGTTCAAATCCCGATGGGTGTTTATCAATGATCTCCACTAGAGTTGTGGAGGGAGAGAACAGGAGGTGATAGTAGAGATGAATACGAAAATAATTGTAGCACTGGCAGTTGGAATAGCAGTGGTTGGACTTACCGGAGCAGCATCGGCAATTTCGGAGTAGAAAAGGGGTTGCTAAAAAGCAAGAAAATTTTTTCTTTTTTTTTGAATCGCATTCAAATTGCATCCATCTGGGTTCAAATCCCGATGGGTGTTTATCGACGATCTCCACTATAGCTGTGGAGGGAGAGAACAGGAGGTGATGTGAAGAAGATGAAAACAACGACAAGATTGATAGGTGTAGTCGCAGTAGCAATGGCAATGGTTTTGTCGATTGCTTTTAGCGGAGTCGCTTCGGCATAGCTCGGGTATAAGACAAAAACGGCGAAAACGGAAAAATTTTTCTTTTTTTTTATTTTATTTTTTATGGGAAGATTGTCCCATTTATGTTGTTTGTTTCGTCTGCTTTGTTTGCTTTTTGTTTGTTTCTGTGTTGAGAAATATCAGCTTATGATTTCGGTTAGTTTTTGGGCTTTTTTTGCGCTTTTTACCTCTAGCGCTATTCTTCTTCCGCAGGACATCGGTTTTCCGTAGGAAAGGTAAGAATAAGGGGATTCTTCTGCGTAGATGTTTGTTCCGGCAACGATGCGCGCGCTTATCTCAAATACGTTGATTTCGAGGTCTGGGCTGATGACGGTTTCCAGGCAGAACGGGCCCAGCATCCCGGGGCTGAAAAGTTCCTGTGATGCATCGACTGTTCTTCTGCCGAGATCCAGGATGTGGGGCAGGAGGGATTCCCTGAGGACACAGCCGGTGTTGCCTGTTACTGTGTATGTGGGCTCAATTCCTGCTTTTGAGAGGTCATGCTGCGTCATGCCAAAGCGATGGAGCTCGTCAATGTTGCTTTCGTCGCGCCTGTCAATGCCTGTTATCTCGACTGAGCCTGCGCTGCAG
>JAUVEK010000045.1 GCA_030594795.1 Candidatus Nanohalarchaeota archaeon
TGCAATATGCCGTGCTCATCAACCTTGAATGCTCTGCCACGCACAAAATCATCATATCCTGATGAGATAATATTAATATTGTTCATCTTCAATGCAAGCAAAGTATCCTCATTATACTCATGGTACGGAGGCACAAATGTAACAGGTGTTACTCCGGGAACGTCCTGTAGTATGTCAAGGCCTGTCTGAACCTTAAACATTGCGTTAGCATATGAAATATCCCTGAATTCATGCTCACTGTGATCATACCCGTGAAGCGCAATCTCAATAGATGCATCATCCTTAATAATATCTAGATAATCCGAAATAACATGATCATCCGCCAGCGTATATCCAACATTTGTCGGAACAACAGACACCACCTGCGGAACTCCTCTTTCCCTCAAGGTCTCAGTAATTCCGATTGCGCTGTCACGAGACCAGAACGGCCCGATATCATCGCTGCGAAACACGATATACTTGTTCTTCGGTGGCGGCGCCACAAGAACCTTATGCTTTCCTATAGTCTTAAGCTCCACACCTTGGGCTTCCCTGGTCTTGACCCACTGCATCACTTCTGTCAAAAGCGCAATCTTGTCAGGATCAATATTATAATCACCATCCACAAACAGGTGATGATGGACAACTATCACGCACGTCCCGAACCGGTCCATGGCATTCGCACACGAAGTCTCGATTTCCTGTGCACTGTACAGGGAATTCCCTCCCCAGTCATAAAAATCAGTAGTAACAGGAATATTCCACAACCCGGGAGGATGCTCCAAAAAGCCATGCCCCATGTCAATAGCATTCCACCCGGCTGAGAAATATTTCATACCCTGGCTCCTGGCAGCATATAATGCGTCTTCATCATAAGCATAGTACGGCGGGACAAACGTGACCGGCTCCACATCTAAGCTGTCCCCGATCATCTGTTTGGCAACTTTGATTTTCTCCTCTGCCCCAGGCTGGCCTATTCCAAGAAACTCATCAGTATCATGGTTCAGCCCGTGTATTGCGAACTCTACATCCGCATCCATGCGCATGGTTTTAAGATAACTCACAAGTTTCGGGTCCTGCTCAAGCCTGATAGTGCCCCCGGCAGTTATCGGCACTATCCCGAGTGTCTGCGGAATACCCATATTGCGCACAAGATCAGTCACATATATTGCATTATCAACCGACCACCACGGCCCGATATCATCGCTCCTTATGATGATGGTTTTCCCTTTACTGCAGTCTTCAGGGCAGTTTTCTGATGTTTCGCCTGCTTCGCATATCCCGTTCCCGCAGACAGGCATTTCCCCGCAGTTATCGTACTTAATCAATTTTCCATCACAGGAACTGTACCAGCCCTCAGATCTTGTGCCAATCGCTTTGCAGACAGCATAACATCCTTCGCAGTTGTCCCATTTAATAAGTTCAACTGTACAGGAATCATACCATCCCTCGCTTCTTGTTCCTGTTGCCCTGCATTCTGGTATGCATTTTATTTCTTCCTTGCTGATTTTTACAGGCTTTTCTGCCTGGTAGCAGTCAGTATCCTCACCATCGATACTGCCGTCGCAATCATTATCTATCCCGTCAACGCAATTGACCTCGTAATCAAGGACATCAATCCACTTTCCATTATAGCATAGCCTCAGAGGCTCACCTGCACATGCATATTCCGGGGAGCACTCTTCTGTTGAAGGCCCTGCCTTTGGCGCAGAAGCAATACCCGTAAAGCTGCTGTTATTTTCATCATCACCGATGCCGAAATCATCATCTCCGGCAGCTGCGCCATCTTCATCCGGGATGCCTGAACCGTCATCTGCCGGGGGTTCATCATCACCGCTGCCTGAACCGTCATCACCGGCAGGTGCATCTTCATCATCCGGGCTGCCCGAGCCACCCCCCAAACCATCACCATCACCTGGCGGAACTTCATCATCACCGCTGCCTGAACCGTCATCACCGGCAGGTGCATCATCATCCGGGCTGCCTGAGCCATCTCCCGGAACATCATCATCGCCGTCAGCTCCTGGCTGGTCCCCCTGCGCATAAACAGGCACAACACAACACAAATAAGCAGATAATACAAAAAAGACTAACAGGTATCTAAATTCATCCTTGAGCATGCATTTCATCAAAATAGCCTCCGAAACATTCACTACGGGAATCTCAATACAAATAAGATTTACAATCTAATCCTGCCCAGAACTATTTAAAACCCGCTTGTTCCAGAAATTCCAAAAACGAACTGCAGGTCACGAAAACATGCCCCAGGCCAATTCACAGACATCAGGACAAAAAAACAACAACATCTAACAGAACACAAAATCCCTTCCGGGAAATACGCACAATTATCTACTTCTTCTTCTTGAGTTTTGCAATCACTACGCTTTTGCCGCACTTCTCGCATCGCGGGCGGTAAGGCTTTTTTGTGAATTCCTCTCTTTTCTCCTGCTCATGCCCGCAGAATGGGCACTTCAGTATATATCTGAATTCCTCTTTACCTTTCATGCGCCACATGACTATCTTCCCTGTAGTCTCACCTTTTTCATTATCAAGCGCACGATTCGTAAAATAATTAGTATCACCAATATTTGGAAACATCACACTATCACCACAAAAACTACTGGTTATCTTCCCTTTATATTAATTATTGTAATTGGATATATACTAATGGCCAGCGATTACCAGGGACACATAAATATATAAAACATTAACTGTAATCAAAAAAAGAGTTCTTCAAAGAACAAAACATTTAGAGAGAGGTAATCGTATGGTAAAAATTTCAAAGATAACACTGGATTCAAAAGATGTTGAAGTAGAAGCAACAGTGATTGAGGTAGGGGAGCCAAGGTCAGTAAGCACCCGCTTCGGCCCGAGAAGCGTCGCAACAGCAGTAATCGAAGACGACACAGGAAGGATAAACCTGAGCCTCTGGGAAGACCAGATAGCAACTGTATCCTCAGCCAAGAAAATAAAGGTAAAAGGCGCCTACGTTACAGAATGGAGCAACAACTTACAGATAAACCTTTCAAAACAATCAGAACTGGAAGTTGTCGAATAAGCTTTTAGAATATAGTTAGCACCGTTACTAAATGGACAAATTTAACCAAAAACCAAGAGGCGTTAACTATATGGAAAAGTCATATAGTCCAAAAAGTTATGACTTTTACTATATAATCAGAAACCCAAAAAAGCTTATTACTTTTTCTTCACTTTTGCTTTTTCAACAAGAACAGCATCAACGGTAGCGCACTGCCCCGGCCTGCTCATGACCCTGCAGACACCGAGATCCGTCCTAAGAAGCGCTCCCTTGGTGATAATCTTCTGCCTTACAAAGTGCGGGTTTGCCTTGTTTTCCATAATCTCAAGAACCTTTACCTTTTTTACGGACTTTGCTTTCTGGTCAACAACATTAACTTCACACTCAGACCTGAGTTTCACTTTCATGTTCCCGCCGCGGCACTTTACTTTCTTGACTTTCCTCTGCCCAAGAACAGTCTTTATAGGCTCACACCCGGATTCATAATTCTTGGTCTTTCTTCCTCTCTTAACCAGTCCCCCGGTTGATTTCCTGTTCGACGCTCTATGCCATATACCCATTTAATCACCTGACGGCTTATTTATCAGCAACTAAGTTTTATAAAACTAACTCACAAACATATACATATAACAGTAAGTTTATTAAATATTTCACCACATTATTCCAGTTGACAGAAGTCAACAAACTACCGGAGGAGATGAAATGGAAACAAGACCACTGGACGTCCTGAACAGTTCAAGAGGCAAGCGAATAGTTATTATCCTGAAAAACGGAAAAGAGATAACAGGAATATTGCAGGCATTTGACATCCACATAAACATCTGGATAAACAACGCCGAAGTATCTGACAGCGAAAAAACAACAAAATACGGGAAACTTCTGGTTCGCGGAGACAACATAGTCTACGCATCACCTGAATAAAATAGACTGACGGGGAAAATAAAATGACAGACGGCAAACCATCCTTTGGAAAAAGGAACAAGAGATCACACGGGATATGCCGCAGATGCGGCAGGCACGCGATGCATCTCACAAAAAAGGTATGTGCAGCTTGCGGTTTTGGAAAAAGCAAGCGCATGAGGAAATACAACTGGCAGACAAAAACCGGAATGCGAGAGCACGCAAGAAAATAATCTTTCTCACGATACACAGCAACAAAAAGACAGGTATCATTCCAAGCTTAGTAGCATATATCCATCCACAACCCAAAGACACTAAAGAGCGATCGTGGTCTAGTGGTATGACCTTGGCCTTCCAAGCCAAAAGCCCGGGTTCAATTCCCGGCGATCGCATTCTCCGGCAAAAATTATCTACGTCAATAGTCGTATTTTTAAAGAAATCATTCGATAAAAATATAAATCATCCCACTAAACCATTATCCGGAGTTTGTGACCCACACAAAATCCGCCGTTTAGGAGGTGTCACAATACACCCTAAACAAACACAAACAAGGAGTTCCGGGCAGTTGCATAATGTCCGCGGGGCAAACCCGTCAAAATGATATATCTGATGGCTTAAACCTGTCCGGGCCCAAGTTTTCCGGAAGTTTCTGGAAATGCTCATCTCAAACAGCTTATTTTGGCTATAGTATCTCAGGCAGCATCTGCGCCGCCACTCATTCTTTTTCTGCCTTTCTTCCGTGCAAACTGCAGGTGCGCAAAATAATCACTTCTGAAGAAATGAGTGATCTTTCTTGCACGCAAACCACAAATGCAAAACTATATATAGTTGCAAGTAGATAATATTATCATGATTCAACAATTCATCAACAGGACAGAAGAACTGAACATACTAAAAGACCGCATGTATGCCCCAAACCCCCAGTTCATCATGCTCTACGGGAGAAGAAGAGTAGGAAAGACAGAACTGGTTACCCGCTTCATTGAAAACAAGCCCGCGATATACTTTCTTGCAGAAGAAAAAAGATACCGCGACAATCTGGACGAAATGAAAGAAATTATGAGCATTCACCTAAAAGACGAAGAATTCAAAATGATAAAATTCGAAAACTGGGTGCAATTATTCAAAAGCTTCACATCACGAATCAAAAAAAGAACAATCATAATCATCGACGAATTTCCATACCTTGTCGAACAGGATGCATCCATACCATCCGAATTCCAGAAAATATGGGACATGCACCTCTCAAAATCCGAAAACATCATGCTCATACTCATAGGCTCTTCAGTCAGCATGATGGAAAAACTGCTTGCAGGAAAATCCCCCCTCTTTGGCAGAAGAACCGCCCAGCTGGAAATAAAACCCATGGACATATTTCACATAAAAGACTTCCTGCCAGGCTACAGCATGGAAGACTGTATAAAAGCTTATGCATCCACCGACGGAATACCCCTCTACTTAAACCAGTTCAACAGTGAATTATCAGTCTATGACAACATCAAAAACACACTATTCAGAAGGGATGCATTGCTCTACAATGAAGCAGAAATTCTCCTGAGGCAGGAATTCAGGGAACCGGCCAATTATTTTGCAATATTAAAAGCCATCTCTTTCGGGTACACAAAACAAAGCGAAATTGCAAATTACACGGGCATAGACAAAAGCATAATCTCAAAATACATACAGAATCTTGAGGAGATCAGGATAATAAAAAAAGAGCATCCGCTAACCGACAAAAAAGAGAAGAGAAAAAACTCAAGATACGATTTCCAAGACAATTACTTCAGGTTTTGGTTCAGGTTTATTTATCCCAACAAAACACTAATAGAAAGAGGTGCACCGGAAGCCTTTGAAACTATGAAAAAGAATCACGGTGCATACCTGGGATTCATCTTTGAAAAAACAGCAGCTGAATTTCTATGGAAAACCATGCCTGTCAGGTTCACAAAGCTCGGCAGATGGTGGCATAAAGATATAGAAATTGACATCATCGCTCTAAACAATGACACAAAAGAAATACTCTTCTGCGAATGCAAATGGAGGGAAAACGTAAACCCAAAAAAGATACTCTATGAACTAAAAGAAAAATCAAAATACGTACATTGGAACAACACTCAAAGAAAGGAACACTACGCAATATTTGCAAAATCCTTCAAAGAGAAAATAAAAGAGCCAAACCTGATGCTCTTTGACCTTGATGATTTCGAGGGCGCAGCACTGAAAATCATCTCACTATCCCCCGTAGCTAGGGCGCATAAAAAATCATGACACTCTGTGTCAAGCTTTTTGATTGCAGGACAATAAAAAATTATGATAGGGATAAGAGAAGGCTATTACACTGATTCAGAAACAAAAGAGTGGATAAAATATGGAACAATCAGAGAATTCAGAAGATAAAATACGGTATAAAATCGTGTCCGAAGAACTGGACAGATTCAACAAGCTCATAAAAGGCCACAGGAAACTGCTAAAGGCCATTGGTGAACTTTAGCAGCCATCAGGATAACCTGTGATTCAGATGAATGCCCACCTTTGAATACGACTATGAAGCAAACTGCCTCATCATCCACAAAGACAAGCCTGCAAAAAAGAAAACAGCTTAAGCTCCCTCGCCGCTCCCCCTGCCAATGCATGCGGCGCGCAAAGAACCTCCATCAGCGCAGGCAGCCCAACAAAAACAACCGACTTGACAACAAGCTCCCTAAACCCTTTCCTCTCAAAAATCTTCTTCAGGTTCATGATAAAACCATATAACATATCTATTCCATAGATAACCTCTATTACTCCGCCAGTATCCTGATCGTCTCTCTTTGAACTTCCAGGACCAACTCCTTTATTTTCTTCAGCTGCCCTGAATCAATAGTTGTCTCTACACCATAAGTTGAAACTTCACGCTCATGCCTTACAGTTGGATTTGTCAGGCTTTCTTCAGCATCCAGTGTATCGAACTGCAAAACAATATCCTTATCAAGATCAAGCTCCTTATCTTCTATAAGCTTAAGCAGTGCTGTCATAGTACATGACTGATTTTGGGAAGCATACCCGTATTTTGCCAGTATTGCCAGAAAGCAGTGATAAATCGCATAAAACCCAACATTTAAGGCCCAATCATAAATTTTTAATCTCTCAAGAGCCTGCAATACACTATAATTGTATTCGGATTTCCCAACGTGCTTTTGCGCCATAATTGACGCCGTTACTAAATGTGCAAACTTAACCAAATGCCAAGAGACGTCAATTAGATGGAAAAGACATTTGTCCATTTTGAACGCAAGTTCAAAAGCTTGGCATGTAAATGCCATGAAACAGCCATGTCTTTTACTATAAGTCTAAATCCGGCTTTCCCTTAACAAGCCGTCTTGGATCCTTCAGGCACCATTTAAGATGATTGTCTATTTGAGGCATTTAATCACCTCAACATATTTTTCCGGGTTGTGAAATATCAGGTTATCAGACATTATGCTATAAAATACTTTATCCTCTTTATTTGAGAATATATCTTTCTCCACTAGATCCATATACCTTATTGGTTTTTCAACTAATTCTGATTTTCTTATTTCTTCTTTTATCTTTTTTATTTCATTGGATATTTTACTGTCATAAACAAGCAAAACATCAATATCATTGAAATCCTTGTTCTTTATAGATGAGCCAAAGACCAGTCCTAATTTTATGCAAGGCGCGAATCTCTTCAGGCTATGCAATAAGACAGACAGCCATTTAGGAAATTCTTTTTCTTCCAAACTTAACAGGTATTCAATGAATTTAATAGCGAAATTATCTCCATAATTATATGAAAAATATACAGAATTGCCAATCTCTTCCTTAACCAGGAGCTGCTTATCGGATAATATATTACATAATTTATTTGCATGAGCATGATTTATAGAAAGAGCCCGGGCTAATTGCCTGGCATTATACCCCTCTTTATAGTGCTTAAATAAATATTTAGCTATCCGGATCTCTATCTTTGTGAACTGTATGTTTTTAGCAGTCATATGTATGTTAATAACATACAAAATATATAAAACTATCTATTCAAAAATCTAAAAGAAGTCTCAAACGACCAAAAAATCATAAGATATTGGTGAAAATTGGAGAATCCTAAGCTTCCCTTTGCAACAATTGCATAGAAGAAGGGTACAGGAAATACACAAAGTGCACTGAATTTCCGCAGATTTGATTGTCGGTTCATACTTTATACACAACAAAAAATGCCCTAAGCAAATCAAGCCTCTCGATCTTTGCCAATGATGATAAAACGCAATTATCCACAACAACCATCGGTTCATGCCCCCCCTCATCACATTCACATGCCTTCTCATAACCCTCAAAAAAACAGCATAAGAGCAAAAGTGAAAAAAAGCAAAAATAAGGCCCCTGCACAGTCAAAACAGCACCAGCCCACACAATTATCCATGCAGCACCCAACACTCATGCAGCATCACCAGCCAGTAAGCATGTCCGAAACATATAAAAGCCTTTCGGTCTATAATACATTCCTTATGAAAATTATGAACATCGACAAAACAAGCATAATCATAACATTATTTATACTGATTATACTGGTAGTGGCATCTCCCGCCCAGGCAAAGATTAATGTTGTTCCACTTCCACTAAATGAATATGAAGTCACTCTTGGTGATGCATTTGAATTCGACATAACCATATATGATGTTAATCCTTTTGTTGTTATAATACAACATGAGGACGATGCTGAGCCTACTACATGCTACTTCGACCGGCACGGCAATAACCTGAAAAAAGACCATGTTAACGGCGACGCATGCAAGGGCATCAAGATAAGGAAGCCGGGCCATGAATACGGCTATGGCTACGGGTATGGCTACGGCTATGGCTATGGGCATGATGGCAAATACAAATACAGGATAAGAATCGAGACCAACAAGGGCTATGCCAATAATCTTGGAATATATAATCTTACTGTAAAGGCAGGTAACCAGATATATGATGATACATTTAAAGTAGTAGCAGATCCAGGCAACAACAACAACAATGGCAACAACAACGACAACGGCAACAACGGCGATAACGGAAACCATGGCAATAGCAACAACGGCAACAACGATAACAGCAACAACGGCAAAGCCAAGGGAAATAATAAGTAAAAAGCCATTGACCGGCAAAAACATTCTAAGTTTCTCATCATACACAAAGTAAGTTTCACTAAAGCAGGCGCCATGTGACATGTTCATTCCTGCTTTTCCATATCCTCAAGAATAATTTTGATTTTCTTTTTCAGGTCAGGCAAATCGTCTCTAACAATAACCCAGACCCTTTCCAGATTTACTCCAAAATAGGCATTCCCTCCTGCATAGCTCCGCCATCATATTCAGCGCCCCTCATCCCCAGCCCGGAAACCCGCAAAAAACCGCGCCCGAACCCCATGCAACACAAAAG
>JAUVEK010000095.1 GCA_030594795.1 Candidatus Nanohalarchaeota archaeon
GGCATAAATAACTATGAAAACTCTACAAATAGCCTTGGAGAATACATAATACACAACATAAACTCTTCGACATATACAGTCACTGCATCAAAAAGCGGATATACCCCAAAATCCGCACCGAATGTACTGGTAAACACATCCCAAACAGCAATTACAAACTTCATACTCCATCCCATACCCACAAGCGAAGGAAACGCACCAGCAGTTGTTCACTTCGAAAAAGAAGAAGGAGAAGAAGACAACAGATACCTGCCAATTGGAAGCACCACGAGAATCGTGATAGTAATATCTAATCCATCAGATACCCAAGCCACCATACCTCTTCACATAGGCAGCCCTGACGAGACATTCAGGAACCTCGTACGCTTCGAAAATTCCAATATAGACTCCAATGATTGGGACATCACCCTCGGGCCGCATGGAAAAAGGTATGTCGCAGTTGAAATACTCGCAGGAAAAATAGGCAGCCACGAACTGGTCATAGGACCGGACGATATTTATGAAAATAAATATGACTCAATAAGAGTTGTCATCGTAAATCAGGATGCAGGCCTCTTTGCGCAATCACCCGGCCTCAAATCAGCAGGCCTCATCATAATCCTCGCCCTTGCCGTCATCCTCATATTCAAAAGAACTTCAGGCTCAAAAGCCAAAAACCATCCTGCAAAGCGTAACACTAAAAGACACTGACTTCACTGGCAGGTCCCTGCATCCCCCCCGCAACGCAGGAATGCACTAAAAATAAATATATACAACCCAAAAGATTGCTATGCTCAAAAAAATAAAAGAAACCGCAAAAAAATTCGCACTCAAAAACGCGGCCCAGCATAATGGCAAAGCAAGCAAAAACGCAGTTCTCGGAAGCGTCCTGAGCAGCCTTCCTGAAGCAAAAAAAGACGTCCCTGCCGCAATAAAAATAATAGAGCAAACAATCCAGGACATCAACAACATGAGCCAAAAAGAACAGCAAAAAGAAATAAGCACCCTCAAAATAAGCACCGAAAAAACAAAAAAACAAAAAGAACCCTTAAAAGACCTCCCGGGGGTAGAAAAAACCGTAGTGATGCGCTTCGCCCCAAACCCAAACGGCCCCCTCTCACTCGGCCACTCAAGGCAGGCGCTCCTGAACTGGCACTACACAAAAAAATACAAAGGCAAATACATCCTGAGACTCGACGATACAGACCCGAAAATAAAGACACCCATAAAAGAAGCATACGACTGGATAAAAGAAGACCTCAAATGGCTTGGCATAAACCCCGACAAGATAATCCGCGCATCCTCGCGCTTCCCAATCTACTACAGCTACGCAGAAAAGCTAATAGCCATGGGCAAAGCCTACGTCTGCACATGCCCGAAAGAAAAATTCGCTGAACTAAAAAAGAACGCAGCACCCTGCCCCTGCAGAAGCCTTGACACAAAAGAACACCAGCACCGCTGGAAAAAAATGTTCCGGCAATACAAAGAAGGCGAAGCAGTCCTCAGGATAAAGACAGACATAAAACACAAGAACCCTGCAATAAGAGACTGGCCGGCAGCAAGAATCGTCAGCAATCCTGTCCATCCGCTCGTAAACTACCGCGTCTGGCCCCTCTACGACTTCGCATCAGCCATCGACGACCATCTTCTTGGCATAACGCACCTCATCAGAGGCATCGACTTCATTGCCACCAGCCAGAAACAAGGCTATATATATGACTACTTCAAATGGAAATACCCAAAAGACATACTAACAGGAAAACTAATAGTCGAAGGCATGAAAAGCACAAGCCAGGCCCGGAAACTAATCGAGGAGGGCAAACTCACAGGCTGGGACGATGTGCGCCTCGGGACCTTAATGGCACTCAAAAAGCGCGGCTTCACCCCCGAAGCAATAACCGGCTTCATAATCGATATAGGCCCCAAAAAATCCGATATCCATGTCTCAGAAAAAAACCTGTATGCATACAACAAAAAAATCATAGACCCCATATCGCCCCGCTACTTTTTCACAGAAGATCCCCTAAAAATAGACATCAGCGCAGCAAAACGCGCAAACACCCGGATAACCGTAAAAGCCCCCGTGAAAGCCCAGAAAGACCGCAAAATCAATGTAGGAACCGCAGTCTACATCGCAAAAAAAGATTTCCAGAAATACCATGGCAAAAAAGTGCGCTTAAAAGAATTCGCCTGGGGGACACTCGACAGGAAATTCATCCCGGAACCTGAAAAAGACTGGCCAGGTACCGACAAATCCGGCATACAGGTAATCCAATGGGTTCCGGCAAAAGAACATGTAGACATTGAAATCATAACACCTGATAACAGCATCCACAAAGGCAAAGCAGAGCTGAACATACAGGGACTCAACAACACAGTAGTGCAATTCGAAAGAATCGGCTTTGTAAACCTCATCTCTGACAGCAACAAAATCACAGGTTACTTTGCGCACCCGTAACTAATATAAAGAAGGAAGAGCAATATTAATCTACAAGGTGATATTAATGGCTGATCCGGAAAAAATCGAGATTAAAAGAGATTTATCAACAGGCAAAATCATCCCGAAGCGCATACCTCTTGAAATGCCTTTCCCCCCTAATGCAGAAAATGCAGGCAATACACCGCAAGAAATGAGCCCCCGGGGCGCAGCCAGAACAGAACTGCCTCCACTACCCCGGGATCTGAAGCCGATAATACATCCTGATTCTCACAGAAACACTCCGTTAAGCACTCCCAAAGCAGACATGTCCCCGCCACCTGCAGGCATAAAGCCGATCATCCCTGAACAAAAAACAGGACCATCGGAACTGCTGCCGCCGGTATCTGGCCCCCCGGCCGGAAAATATGCTGCTCCACCGCCTGTCGAACCGGGCACACAGCCTGAGCCGGATCTCGGGACGATCGAAGCAGGCATGGGTGCAGCCCCGACCCCGCTGCAAAAAGAAGTAAAAAGAAGAATCTCAAACGTAAAGGGCCCGGTATTCATAAGCCTCGAAAGATACAGGGAAGTAAAAGGACTTCTTGACTCACTAAAAGATAACTCGCGCAACTTAAGGGAGATAATGGGAGACTTCAGGGGCAACAAAAAAGAAGGCAATGATCTCCTGACAAAAAGCGTGGACCAGCTCGAGCACATAGAGGAAGACATCGAAAACATCAATGCAACACTGAGAACATGAACAACAAAACCACACCAGTAAATTGCGAAAACAGCCCGGAAAGCACTTGCTTATAAAGCCGCCGATACTCGCCAACCAAAGCATAAAGTATATAAAGCTTTGCCATATATTATATACCCGCAATAAACGGATTTATTTCTAAAAATTCGTAACCAAATGAGAGCTATACGTCGTATAGTTTCTCGAAGCAATAGAATTTGACATTTTGAGAATGCACCTCAGTATCTCGTAAAGTCGATAAAACCTATCGATTTTCATACAAAATAGATGAGGATATGTCAAAATGTAACAGGAAAGATGTTGGCTCAAACACAGTATTGAGCCAGAAAAAGGTGAAACTTTGTATAACTCCTAAAATATCCATAGCGGATATTTTGGGTCTCAATGCATACTCTGCATTGGGATCCGCTAATTCCGGTTGATCCTGCCGGAGATCACCGCTATTGGGGTTCGATTAAGCCATGCGAGTCTTTGGCAGCAATGCCAAGGCAAACTGCTGAGTAACACGTAGTCAACCTGCCCTTAAGTCAGGGATAATCTCGGGAAACTGAGCATAATACCTGATATCCGATAATGCCTGGAACGGCTTATCATTTAAAGCTTCGGCGCTCAAGGATGGGACTGCGGTGGATTAGGTTGATGTTAGGGTAACTGCCTAACATGCCGATAATCTATAGGGGCTGTGAGAGCAGTAGCCCCCAGATGGGTTCTGAGACACGAACCCAGGTCCTAAGGGACGCAGCAGGCGCGAAACCTCCGCAATGCACGCAAGTGTGACGGGGGGACCTCAGGTGCTAGCACCACGAGTGTTAGCTTTTCGTGAGTTTAAATTGCTTGCGGAATAAGTGGTGGGTAAGACCGTTGCCAGCCGCCGCGGTAATAACGGCACCACGAGTGGTGATCACGCGTATTGGGTCTAAAGCATCCGTAGCCGGACAGTCAAGTCATTTGTGAAACTTCATAGAAAACTGTGAAAAGTGCAAGTGAAACTAGCTGTCTTGGAACCGGGAAGGGTTAGAGGTACTTCTAGGGTAGAGGTGGAATTCTGTAATCCTAGAGGGACCACCTGTGGCGAAGGCGTCTAACTGGAACGGATTCGACGGTGAGGGATGAAAGCTAGGGGAGCGAAGGGGATTAGATACCCCCGTAGTCCTAGCTGTAAACGATGCCCGCTAGGTATTGCCTGTTTTTCGTGAACAGGCAGTGCCGTAGGGAAGCCATTAAGCGGGCCACCTGGGAAGTACGGTCGCAAGGCTGAAACTTAAAGGAATTGGCGGGGGAGCACACAAGGGGTGCAGTCTGCGGTTTAATTGGATTCAACGCCGGGAACCTCACCAGGGGTGACAGCATAATGATAGTCAGCTTGAAGAGCTTACTTGAAGCGCTGAGAGGTATTGCATGGCCGACGTCAGTTCGTGCCGCGAGGTGTCCTGTTAAGTCAGGTAACGAACGAGACCCGTACCCTATGTTGCTAACTGTTTCCTCGGAAGCAGTGCACTCATAGGGGACCGCTGGTGACAAATCAGAGGAAGGAACGGTCAACGTTAGGTCAGTATGGTCCGAATCCCTTGGGCTACACGCGGGCAACAATGTTAGGTACAATAGGATGCAACACCGAAAGGTGAAGCTAATCCCTGAAACCCTAACTTAGTACAGATTGAGGCTTGCAACTCAGCCTCATGACGCCGGAATCCCTAGTAATCCGACTTCATCATAGTCGGGTCTATGTTAACTCTGCTGGGGGAACAATCAATTCGCTTCCCTGAAAAATATTCAGTGCCTGCATCTGGTCTTCAATCATTTGTGTGGGACGCATTTTTTCTCTGGTCCATTGGGGGGCAATTAATTCATCCCAGCGGCTGGCAACAGCAGCAAGACGCTGGACAGCAATTTCGGGTGAAAGATGCTGCAGAAATAATGTCACCTTGTCGATATACTGCGGCAGTTCAACAGCTTGAAATTTCCCCTGCTGATACATTTCTGCCAGAGGTGTATTAGTTAAAACATGCAGATTGTGCAGTTTAACATTTGCAATTGGCAAGCT
>JAUVEK010000101.1 GCA_030594795.1 Candidatus Nanohalarchaeota archaeon
CCCATCGTCACCACAGCATCTGGAAGTGATAGGGTCCCATACACTATAAGTAATGTTGCAGTTTTCGCATGCTTCCTCCATATCATCTGCATCATAGCAGGTTGATGTGTAATTACAGGCACAACTGGCATTACAGGTATAGTTCGTAATATTCTCCCATTGAAGCGAAGTACAGAAAGACCCTCCTGAAATATCCCCACAGGCACTGGGCTGGGCACAGTCTGAATCCTCATCGCAAAATGCCCCACAGATCTGTGAACAGGTACCCGAACAATTGCCTTCAGAGCACGCATAAGAACCGCAATTAGAGATGTTCCAAAACCCAAAATTGCAATACCACTCAGAACAGCCATCAGTATAACAATCAGGAGCTTTCGCACCATTCAGGTATTCATCTGTATCGTGAGCACAGGAAGTCGGCGGCTCGCACCATTTTCCACTGCCATCGTAATCTGCAGCACAGTGACCCGAGCAGCATTCTCCGTCTAGAGAACATATCTGGCCGTTTAGCGTACAAGCAGGTACACAATTCCCAACTGCATCACAATAACAACTCAATGAGCTACAACCATTCCCTGATGAATCGCATTCTCCTGGATCTTCCGCATTTGTTATCACAAATTCAAGACATGCACCCAGAGCACACGTTGGTTGCTGTGTCGCACAATTCCTGTAGGTTTATTTCCTGATTAGGACATATAGTTTCTTCCCGACGTATTTTTTGACAGGTTCGCTTGCCATATTGTCAGAAGAAGTGTCACCAGATAAAGTTCTGTCCTGAGTTCCGTCCTGTCGGTGATGGTAATTAATGCCGAAGCAGGATGATTGCAATGACTGACAGGATAAGAGCCATTAATCTGCGGGATGTAATCTTTTCATGGTATACTATCACTGCGAGAAGAACAGTTACCAGCATGTTCAGGCCGATGACGGGGAATATCACAGATGCCGGGCCGGTTTTCAGGGCGCTCATGACTGTGAAAAATGAAGCGAAGTTGAACAGACCTATAAAAAAGCCGTATACGACGCAGGGTTTTTTATTTCTTTTGTTGCTGCCCTGCTTCAAATTGAGCAGGTGCGACGGCAGTATAAGCCAGACATAGCTCAAGAACATGAACAGCAGGACATTGTATTGTGTTGCTGCAATCTTTACCATAAATTCCGAAACTGTTGTGAAAATGGCGGTTGCTACTGCTAGTGCGAATCCTGCCCTGAAGTTAGGGGCTGTAATTCCTTTTTTGGCATTGCTGCCTGAAAGAATAAGTACAACAATGAGAAACAGGGATATTCCAAGTATCGTGCTTAGAGTATATTGTTCTTTTAAGACAATTATCCCAAGGAGCGCAGTTATTGCAAAATGAGTACGCGATATCGGCAAAGCAACAACCGTCGGAAGATACTTGAAAGACTCGATTTTTACATAGCGCGACATTAGATAAAACGAGGCCTGGATGGCTGCAAATACAAAAATGTGGATGCCTGTCAGCGGCACGAAATTAAGGTACAGAAGGATGCCTGAAAGCATGCCTGCGGTGGCGAAACCTGTCATCAGAACAAGACCTGTGTTGAGATTCTTTTCTGCGACGATCTTGTATATGAAGTTCTGTATGCCGTAGAGCACCATTGCGATGAGTGAGAGAGCAAACCAGTCCATAATATCACGAGATGTATTTTCCTGCGTATATTACCAGTATTATTGATATGAGAAAACTTTCAACTGCGAGAAGACTGAAGTAGGAATTGTTCATAAGAACTGGTATTGTGCCGAAGAAATAGTCCATTATGTCGTTTGTGATGAACCATACAAGTGCAATTAGGAGTGTTTTTTTTGTGAACCTGGATATCTGCGGAATAATGTATGCTTCTGCAATCATCCCGATGTGGAGGATGAACAGGATGGTGTACAGCAGCGGATCGTGATGGAAATAGTCGTTTCGATACAGGAATACTACGAGGAGTGTCCAGAACCCGTATTTTATGAGCCCGACAAATGTTATTGCTGCGAGCATTGTGCTTTTTTTTCCAAGCATGTACATGATCAGGAGGCATCCGAGTGAGAGGGTGTATAGTGGGCAGTCGGGTACGAAGATTATTTTGTGGAGCGGTGTGGATGGGAGCTGGTACCTGTAGTACCAGAAGCCGAATAGTGTGCCGATTATGTTTATCAGAATTATGAGTTTCAGGCAAAGTGTATTGTTTGCGATTACTTTAATTGCCTTAATGGGATTCCACCTACGAGTTCATTTTTTTTGATGTCTTTGTTTACGAGTGTCATTGCTGATATCTGCGCATTGTCGCCTATGGTTGTCCCGGCGAGGATGGTCGTGTTTGCGCCGATCATCACGTTGCTGCCGATTTTTACTTTGCCTGTGCGGTATTCGCTTATGAGAAATTCGTGCGCGAGTATTGTTGCGTTGTAGCCGATTATGCAGTTTTCGCCGATTTCGATGAGTTCCGGGAAGAATATGTCAAAGGTTGCAGAGAGGCCGATTGATGTGTTTTTGCCAATCTTCATGCCGGTTGTGCGCAGAAGCGCCCTTTTTAGCGCAAGCGACGGGCAGTAGCGGGCTGTGTATATTGTTATGAAGTTGAGGATGACTTTTAGCGGGTTTTTGATCTTGTACCATTTTGAAAGCGAGTTCGGGGTGGTTGTCTTGTGGATTTTTAGGTTGCGCATTGTATATTGTTGGTTGCAATAGGTTAAAAATCTTGGGGGTGAAAGGTTGAAGTCAGTAGGTTTAAATAAAATCGGCAAAAAAACAGATAATATGAACAAGAAAGCTCTCATGAAAAGAATGGTTGTTGTACTTGTAGCGGTTGGTTTTGTGGCTGCTTTTTTGTCGCTTGCCCATGTTGCGCAGAAGCAGGTGCATGGTGATACCCTCTGCTTTGGCGAGTCATGCGTTGAGGTGGAAATTGCAGTGAGCCCAGAGGAAATCAGGACCGGGCTGATGAACCGCGCTTCTCTTCCTGAGTCCGGTGGCATGCTGTTTGTATTTGGGAATGAGGGTGCGCATATGTTCTGGATGAAGAATACGCTTATTCCTCTTGATATCATCTGGATGGATGATGATGGCAGGGTGGTTTATATTGAGAATGATGCGCAGCCCTGCAGGACACCGACGTGCCCTACGCACGGGCCGAAAGTGAGTTCTAAGTATGTGCTCGAAGTAAATGCCGGTTATGCGGAAAAGTATAATATAAATACTGGCGACAAAGCTCAAATCACCACAGACAAATTATTCCAATCGGAATAAATGTGACAGCATTATATTTAAGCCAGTGGTGTCTATTGTATATGAGATTTCGTATTTCTAATAAATAGAAAACAAATATAGAGGTGTAATAATATGACAAACAAAAGAACAACCCATCTGTTTACTTCAGAATCAGTGACTGAAGGTCATCCTGACAAAATGGCAGACCAGATATCTGATGCAATTCTTGATGCAATACTGGCACAGGACCCAAAGGGAAGGGTCGCCTGCGAGACGCTGGTAACAACTGGCGTGGCAATTGTTGCCGGGGAGATAACTACATCATCATATGTGGATATTCCGAAGATAGTGAGGGAGACTGTGAAGCAGATAGGATATGAGAACGCGCGTTCCGGGTTTGACTGGAAAACGTGTGGTGTCCTGACGTCAATTGATGAGCAGTCGCAGGATATATCTGTTGGTGTGAATGAGACTGCGACTCATGAGCAGGGTGCAGGCGACCAGGGATTGATGTTCGGCTACGCGACAAATGAGACTCCGGAGCTTATGCCGCTGCCTATTGTTCTTGCGCACAAGTTGTGCCAGAAGCTCTCAGAGGTGAGGAGAAGCGGTGTGCTTCCGTATCTCAGGCCTGACGGCAAGTCGCAGGTTACAGTCGAGTATGTTAACGGCGTTCCAAAGAGGGTCGAGGCTGTAGTTATCGCGGCCCAGCACGAGGAGTCTGCGGAGCATGACCAGATAAAGAAGGATGTTGTTGAGCATGTGATAAAGAAGGTAATACCTCGTGAATGGTTTGATGAAAATACAAAGTTCCACGTAAATGAGACCGGAAGGTTCGCAGTCGGGGGCCCGCATGGAGATACCGGCCTGACCGGGAGGAAGATAATTGTGGATACTTACGGGGGCCACGGTAGCCACGGAGGAGGATGCTTTTCCGGGAAAGACCCTTCAAAGGTTGACAGGTCAGGGTCATATGCTGCAAGATGGGTGGCAAAAAATATTGTTGCTGCAGGACTTGCAGACAAGTGCGAAGTTCAGGTGGCGTATGCGATTGGAGTTGCAGAGCCGGTTTCAATTAATGTTGATACTGAAGGGACTGCGAAGATACCTGAAGATAAGATTGTCGAGTTGGTGAGGAAGCATTTTGATCTGAGGCCAAAAGCAATAATTGATACTCTCAGGCTGCTGCGTCCTATTTATCAGAAGACGGCAGCTTACGGACATTTCGGCAGGAATGATCCGGACTTCACATGGGAGAATACGGATAAGGCTGAAGCCATGAAAAAGGATGCCGGACTGTAAGGATCAACTTCAAGGGGCACTTTGAGTGCTCTTTTTGTTTTTTTCCTTTTACTACGTGTGTGACGGTACAAAATATGCGTGGAATCACGAAAGATTTATATACTAGTTCAGCATAATTGGTAGTACTAACGAAAATCTAACACAAAGATGTTATGATTAAAAATGGAGGGGGATTAGAAATGAGATTTAATTTCTTCAAAGCAAGAAAGGCTCAGTCAGCAACAGAATATTTAATGACGTATGG
>JAUVEK010000034.1 GCA_030594795.1 Candidatus Nanohalarchaeota archaeon
GCCATCCCCACATCATTCACAGTGCGCCCCGAACCTCCTTCAAGCGCAATCCCTGTACCGACACTCGACTCTTCAGTCTTTGTCTTCAGGGAAAACCTCGATACAGCCACAATACTTGCAAGCGCTTCCCCGCGAAACCCAAGCGTATGTATATTCGTAAGATCATCCTCCCCCTTTATCTTCGAAGTGGAATGGCGCTCAAGCGCAATCTCTGCCTCCTCCCGGCTCATCCCGCACCCGTCATCAGAGACGCGGATAAGCTTTTTACCCCCATCCTCAACCTCGACAGTAATCTGTGTAGCGCCTGCATCAATACAATTCTCAACAAGCTCCTTAACAACCGACGCAGGGCGCTCGATGACCTCTCCTGCCGCAATCTTGGAAATAAGATGATCATCGAGGAGTATAATGCGCGAATCCTTTTCAGTTCCCATAGTCCTTTTTCGAGCCAAAACATTAAATTTCTTGGGATTAGAATCAGTTTGACAAAAAATATATAAGGCAATGAAGATAAAGTCCTAGGCATGGAGAAGAAAGTTAATTCAAAAATAAAAGAATATCATAAAACATTTTATTTTCATGTCTTATTAGTTTCAGTTCTAGTGGCTCTTGCCATAGTATTCATTGGTATTGTTATAAAAGAAGCATTTTTTAGCTACCTTATATTTTTTTTGATTCTCCTCTTATTTCTCTATTTACCTATTATTTATGTGCGGGAAGAACATACTATAACTTCGAATAAAGTGATTGAAGATGTTGTTGAAGAGATGAAGGGTGCTAGTAGTCCTATGAGAGCGGCTTATACTAATTTCGGCGCAAAGGTGATAGAAGACAGTGAAACCAGAACAATATTAGAGATACTGAAGCCAAAATTAATTGGAAAACCCCAAAGAATAATAATAGAATTTAAGCTGATAGATGAGATACCGAATAAGTTTATGGATATTGAAGAATTTGAGAACGATAAGAAAATTGCAAAATATCAGACAATATTCAAAAAAGAAAAAAACCATACGGAAATATTATCAAAATCGCTTTGTTTTGATCGTCAACCCTTATTTTCCCTGCTAGTGTACTTGCCTCTCTATGTGTATATGAGCAAAACACTAAAGTCCTGTGATTATGAATTGAAGAAATACGGGGTTAAAATATCTCTTAGCTGTCCGATTGGATTCTAATCTCTCAAAACTTGTGTGAATTTTGTCCTTATCAATTCAAAAAAGTGTTCTTTGAACCTCTTTCTCTCTTGGATTCCTCTCTTCATCTTTTTCATTTTTTTTTGAGCTTCTTTCTTTCACAAGCTTCTTCTGCTCCCGCGGCGCCAACTTATAATCTTTAATCATCCTGAAATCCTCTTTCTCAAGCCCCTCCTGAATCTTTTTTGCGCGCTTGATAACCTCCTTCGGCAACCCGCTAAGCTGCGCAACCTGCACTCCATAGCTTTTATCAGTACCTCCTTCAACCAGCTTGCGCAAAAAAAGGATAGTATCCCCTTCCTCTTTTGCAGTCATGTGATAATTCTTCACACCCTTCATCTCATCCTCAAGAACATTCAGCTGGTGAAAATGGGTGGCAAAAAGGGTCTTTGCGCCAATTGCTTCATGTATGTACTCAGCGCACGACCATGCAATGCTCAGCCCGTCAAAAGTCGATGTGCCACGCCCTATTTCATCAAGAATTATCAGGCTCCTGGCTGTAGCGTTATTCAGTATGTTTGCAGTCTCAGTCATCTCAATCATAAATGTGGACTGCCCCATGGTAAGGTCATCATAAGCCCCGATGCGCGTAAATATCCTGTCAACAACTCCTATCCTCGCGCTCCCTGCAGGAACAAAACTGCCTGCCTGCGCCATGAGCACAACCAGTGCAGTGCTCCTCATGTATGTGCTCTTTCCTGCCATGTTGGGGCCTGTGATTATCAGGAGCCTGCTCTTCTCACTGTCAAGATAAACGTCATTTGTGATGTATGAATCAGTCATCTTCTCAACTACCGGGTGGCGCGCATCCTTTATGTCAATAACACCAGAATCATCTATCCCGGGCCTTGCATAATTATTCTCATGGGCAAGATGAGCCAGAGATGAATAAAAATCAAGGAGCGCAATATTTTTCGCTGCATGCTGGATATCTGCTGTAAATTTCGAAATTTCTGCAACCAGATTTGTGAAGAGCTCATATTCCATTGCAACAATCTTTTCCTCAGCACCGAGTATCCGGGCTTCTTTCTCTTTCAGTTCCTCTGTAATGAAGCGCTCGCCGTTGACCATAGTCTGCTTTCTTATGTAAGTGTCGGGGGCCATGTGAATATTTGCTCTTGTTACCTCGATAAAATACCCGAAGACTTTGTTGAACCTGATCTTAAGTGATTTTATGCCTGTCTTTTTCCTTTCCTCCTGCTCATATTTGCTGACCCATTCCTTTGCATTGCATGAAAGAGATCTCAGCTCATCAAGCTCCCTGTTATAGCCGGATTTGATGATTCTTCCTTCTCTCACACTTAAGGGCGGATCCTCTGATATGGCTGCGTCAATCATGTCATGAACCTCACTCATGTCTTTCATATCCCTGATTTTTTTGAGTTCAGTGGAGCTACAGGTGCCAAGGTGTTTTTTTAGTACAGGTATCAGCGCAAGTGTCTTTTTCAGCCCGAGAAGGTCGCGCGCATTGGCTGCGCCATAAACAATGCGCGATATGATGCGCTCAATGTCATAGGTTTCCTTGAGGGTGTCGCGGATGTTTTCTTTCAGGATGTAGTCGCCCATAAGCTCTTCAACAGCATCAAGGCGCTGGTTGATCTTTTTTGGGTCCAGCAGGGGCTTTAGGAGCCTGTGGACAAGCATTCTTGAGCCCATTGCTGTCAGGGTCCTGTCAACTGTTTCCAGAAGTGTTCCTCTTGATGTGTTTTCGCGAATGTTTCTTATTATCTCGAGATTTCTTAAGGTCACGGGGTCAATTGTCATGAATTCCGTATTCTTATGTACCTGGATGGTGTTGATGTGTGAAAGTGCTGTCATCTGCGTCTCTTTCAGGTATGCCATTAGGGCGCCTGCGCTTGATACTGCCACGGGATAATCAGCTATCCCGAAGCCTTCAAGCGATGCAACCTTAAAGTGTTCTTTTAGTGTTTCGGATGCGCTGTAGTGCACGAAATTGCGCGACGGGTACGGTGAAATCATTGCTGTGTTGTTTATGCTTTTGAGTGAATTGTAGAATTTGTTATTTGAAAAAAGGGCTTCATCAACTATGATTTCTTTTGGGCTGAACCTGCTTATCTCGTTTATAAAATCCTCGTTGGTCATAAACTCTGAAACCAGGAACTCACCTGTAGATATGTCTGTGACTGCCATGCCTGTGGATTTATCTTTTTTGTAGACTGCTGCAAGATAGTTGTTGTGCTTTTCTTCGAGCATGCCTGATGAGAGTACAGTGCCGGGGGTGATTACACGGATTACGTCGCGCCTGACAAGCCCTTTTGCTTTTTTCGGGTCTTCTATCTGTTCTGCGAGTGCTACTTTGTAGCCTGCTTTTATGAGTTTGGCAAAATAGGGCTCATAAGCATGGTGCGGGATGCCCGCAAGAGGGATGGGTTTGCCGTCGTAGTTTGTGCCGCGCTTTGTCAGGGTGATATTGAGGACTTCAGACGCAATTTTTGCATCCTCGAAAAACATCTCGTAGAAGTCTCCCATGCGGAATGCGACGATGCAGTCTGGGTATCTTTTTTTCATGTCATGGTACTGCGCAAGCATAGGGGTGGGTTTGGACATATAGTATTGATTCGCCTGAAGAAATAAAAATTCATCGGATGAAAACTGATTATACAGCCTGTTTACTGCCTGTCTTCTTCCCGGACAATCTAATACTTTTCTTTTTCCATTAATATGTTCACGATTTCAAAATCCGCTTCTGCCTGCTTCAGCCACCGCCAGGCATCTTTCCTGTTTTTTATTGCGTATAAAGTGTGAACAGGGAATCAAAAAGCTTGAAAATGCCTTGATTTAACCTAAATTTTCATGATTTTTCATACAGTTACACCTTCTTTAAGGACCTGTTTTATAAACACGTTCCCATCTTTTCTCATTTTTTCAACTTCTTTAGGTGTATAAACGATTGCATCAAGCGGCAAAAAGCCATTATAATTATCATATACTGCATTGAGGCGTTTCAGTTTCTTTTTCTCTTTTGTATCTTTTATAAAAACAACATCAATGTCACTAAAATCGCGTATGTCTCCTCTCGCGTAACTTCCAAAGAGTATGGCTCTACTTGCATTTATCTTCTTTTTCAATGATTTTATTATGTTTATAACTTCCGGCCTGGTTAATCTTGCTTTCATAATTAATCCTATTCCATTTTCAACTATAGTAAAATTGAGGCACATAGAGATTCAATTTTACGGTACTTAAATCCTACAAATATATCAGGAATTAAATCTTTAAATACATCTGTTATGTTTTATATTTTCAGGTGTTTAGGAGGAACAAAAGCATGGTCAATGTATTTGTTTAGTCTGCTGCGTTTATCTGTGCCATTATCATCAAGGATGTTCGTTATAAAATTAACCCACGAAAGTTATCATTTTTGATAACTTGTGTGGAACGATTTTATGAATGGGTTCTTATGGCAATATTTGTAAGGACTTTAGGCCATATGGATTCATTTGAAGTTGTACATTGATTCTTTTCCTATATCAGCGATATCTTCTGCATTGTTTGCTTCTTTGGGCAATACTATGTTCACTTCTTTGTTTATGTTTGATATCTGCAGTTCAATAACAGTGTCCATATCTACTTTTTTGGATGATTCAGGAGAGATTGACATTTTTATCTCTGTTTTTGATTTTTCTATCACAAATGTCTTTTTATTGACCCAGACAGTTGAAGAATAAGACTGAACTGCATTATCATAATCAATATTCTGGCTGGATGAAGCAGATCGCTGCTGCCTTAGTGCATACTCTGCGATTTTTCCTGAATCGGGATTTAATTTTAGAACATAATAGGAATTGGTGTCGAAAGATTCGTCTTCCAAGCGCTCAATGGTTCCGCTTTCAATTAATTCGACCAGCTCGGCCATCTTATCCTGCTGCGCCCACATATCATCATCTGACCTGGCCTTAATCCACCGGTCATTGGATTTTGTATATAAATAACCGTCCACAAGGTAAGTTTCCATCTTCATCTGCGGCGACATGCCCATGATGAATGATTTTACATTCCATTGCAGAGCCATTTTTTTGTTTGCACGGTCTATATCCCCTTTTGATGTGATATCATATTTAAGTTCCATTGCGCCTGCCGGGGTTTCTGTGACTGTGTTCATTGACATTTTCATGTCGATAGTATAGGTATTCAAATTGGAGTTTGCCTGGTTTAAGCGGCTCTGGAGTTGACTGGCTGTCAATTCCTGGGTGCAGCCGGAGGAAATAAGAATCCCGATGATTAAAAGACAAAGCGTGATTAATTTTAAGTTCATAGATAACCCCTCATGTTTTTAAGGATTGCTTTTGCGGTGATTTATTGAAGTTTATGGCTTATAAAGTTAACTCATCAAAGGGCCTTGCTCCTAAAGTACCCATTTTCGCCGACTTTAGGAGCAGACTCCGAGCCAAAGATATAAGCATTGTTGTGCAATTCTGTGGCATGGATAGAAAAATGCTGGCGTTCTGGGGCGCAATCATCTCATCTAGCGGTGCATTGATCAGTTATTATGCGGGTCAGTACGAAATGATGCTAATTCTTGTAATTCTCGGCGTGGTCAATATGTGTCGATGGTTTAAGTTGCGGAAGCAGTCAAAGCACTAATCTGTGTGCAATTCAAAAGAGAATAGTTAGTTATTTTAGGCAGAATCATGAGATTTTGGGCAAATACCAAAAACAGGATTTGCACTTAAAGTCACATTTTTGGGGTGCTTTAGATACAAACGATTTTAAAACGCCTCTAATTGTTCCCTATACAACTCGATACAATAATAAATTGCTTGCTTTATATCACCCTCTTTTGTTCCTCTTATATATGCGTAGTATTTCTCCTTCATATCATTATAAAATATTATTGGAAAATATCCATGCTTGATTAATATAAAGTTAAATAGCAATCGAGCAACTCTTCCGTTACCATCGTCAAAAGGATGAATATAAACAAACTGATTATGAACCACCAAAGCAAGTACTAATGGATGGAGTGTATTGTTGTTTTTATTATACCAATCGATCAATAACCTAACTCTTTCATCGACAAATTCAGCGGGGGTGGTATTATCAATAAGAATTCCCGAATCATTAATCACACAATTGTCCTCTGTTTTATATTTACCTGCAGATTCCCCTATACCTTGTTGAGTAGCTAAGTTAAGCTTTTTTATGAATTCAACAGTAAGTTCGTTTGACGTATCAAAGATATTATCCAATGCCGTTCTTGAATTTGTAGTTTCTAATA
Organism: Candidatus Nanohalarchaeota archaeon; assembly: GCA_030594795.1. GTDB lineage: Archaea > EX4484-52 > EX4484-52 > EX4484-52 > B79-G9 > B79-G9. The sequence goes on from JAUVEK010000034.1 coordinate 6,436, forward strand.
TTGCTTTTTTATCTTTTTTAACAATCTCATTCCCTATAGTAAGAATATTTCTTACATCCTGCATAGTAAGAATGTTTCCTTCTATTTTATCCGTGTTGTAAATATATTTTATTTTCCAATCGGTTATTCTTTTTTCTATCTCAAAAATATTTGAAAATTCTTTTTTCTTTTCCTTTGTCAGTATGTCTATTACCGCAATGTGTGGGGTGTCAGTCTCTTTCAATTTACTTAAGATAAAATCTTTCCCATCCAAATAATATTTGATATTGAGTTCTGATAATTCTTTAGACTGGTCATCAGAAAGATGTTCTTTTTTCGCTGTAGTCCCTGAAAAATATTTTATTATATTGTGTCTATATTCTTCCTCATCAAATTCTAAAGTAATATCAAAAAAATCTAATAACTTTTTTGTTGGCTCTTCCCATGACCGAATAAGATAAATGATACTATTTCCTTCACGAATAGAGTATATTAACCTCGTCTTGTTTGCAATGTCTTTAATTACTTTTAAATTATGATATGGCAGTTCGTGCGCTTTTAATGTTGGTCTAACACTAAACCTTTGTAATATATTCTTTGCATGATTCGTAAATAATAATTCCGCATCCTGGTTGAAAATACCGGTAATTGCTTCTATGATTTTAACTTTTGCGTTCATTTTATTTATCGAATAAACGCCTACACCATCTTTTATAATGTAATTCAAATCATGTAATTTTCTTAAATACGGATGAACTCCATTTTGAAACTTTAGATTCAGCAAACCAGCTAATTCTTCAGAAGTATAACTTTCTTTACTACCTAAACACATTTTTATTAATAATTTTATTTCTTTATTCATAATACAGTTATATTTAACATTAACTTTATAAATGTAAGTGTATGTTTTTGAATATATTGATAAATTTAATAATAATTAAATTTAAATGTTTTAACAAATTAATAAAAATAATTATTCTCGTCCGGCTTTGCTCCTAAAGTTCATCCTGCTCCTAAAGCAGGGTATTTTGGGAGCAAAGCCGGTCTATGCCTGTGTCCTAAGAAGCCCGGGCATTGAACTCAGTTTGAGCTGGTCTTTAATTCCCAGCCTTTTGAGTGTCAGGTCAAGATATTCTCTTTCTTTTTCAATGCCGATATACTTTCTTTTGAGGAGACCGGCAACTAAGCCGGTGGTCCCGGAGCCATTGAAAGGGTCTAAAACAACGTCTTCTTTAGTGGTGCTTGATGCTATGATTCTTTTCAGGAGTTCAACCGGCTTCTGGGTTGGATGCTTCCCGCTGGTTTTCTCGCGCAATGGCGTGAGGGGTATTGTCCATACACTCCTCATCTGCTTCCCGTTCCTGTTGATCAGGTCAGAGCTCCAGTTTTTCATGAGGCTGTAATTGAATTTATGCCTTGCTTTTTTGCTTTTTTTTGCCCATAAAACAGTTTCGTGGCTGTGCGCAAAATATCTGCACGATAAATTAGGGCTGCCATTCGGCTTAAACCATGTTATTTCATTCATGATTTGGAACTTCAGGGCCTGGAGCGCAAAACCCACCTGATAGATGCTGTGCATTGTTCCTGAAATCCATATGGTGCCGTTTGGCTTTAAAACGCGCCTGCATTCCTCAAGCCATTTTACAGTAAAATTAAAATCAGTCATCAGGCCGTGCGATTTATCCCAGTGCGCCTTGTTTACGGAAACCATTTTTCCTGCTTTGCATGTGATTCCACCGTTGGATAGATTGTAGGGAGGATCTGCAAAGATCATGTCAACAGACTCTTCTTTTAATGACGGGAGCACAGCGAGGCAGTCATCAAGATAAAGACTTACATCTTCATTATGAAAATACGGCTTAAATGTTAAATAATCAGCATCCATCGATCGATCGGATCGATCTTAAAACTTTATATAATGGATCATCAAAAGAAAAAAAGATCACAATCATTGTCGATTTTTTTGAGAATCATTATTCTTTCAGAAGCTTATATCTGCCGGGTGTTGTGAACTCTATTATCCCGTTGTCTCGCAGATACTGCAACTGCTGCCTGATTTTAGCTTCAACATGGCGATTGTCAGGATGCAGTTCACACAGGTATTCCTTATTTTTATACAAATCCTGAATATTGAAATCTTCTTTACTCAACTCCTCGATGATTTTCAATACATCGGCCATCCATCCTCTCAGATGCGGCTTCTTTTTATTCAGAAAGTTCATTCTCTCCCATATCTTGTGAACCTTTGATTTTTCGATCATTTTTTCATTTTTAATTATAGTAATTTTTCCATCTTCGGGAATCCTATCCAACAAAATATTGCAACCAGTCCATCCCGCCCTTCTTGCGGTTGGAGACAATGGATTTCTCTTCTCGATTATTGATTGGGAAATAAAGAATTTCGGCACCATCAACATTTTTTTGACAAGCCAATCATCTTTTGAGTAGCGCATCAAAAACAAATTGGGTGTCGAATTAGAATTTATGAAACGAATCATTGTATTGAACTCGCCATCGACGATTTTTCTTCCCAATTTTTTACCAGAGCATTTTAGTTGAAATTCATTTTTGCACATTCCACAAACAAAGTCTGAAACTTTTGTATTGTCTGGAAGTTTATCGATCCTGTCATTCAGGCAGGAAGGGCAATACATCTCTGAGGAACACCATGCTTCAGACAAAACTCTTGCTATTTGTGAATTACTTTTGTAATGAGTAAACACATCCTCTCTGTATAAAGACAAATCCATCATAAATATATCTTAAAGAACCTATAACCAATATGGCACTTTCCACGAACAAATGATACCTTAATATGTCTTAATATGTCTTAATCCCTATATCCTAATTATATCCTAATCATATCGGGGGTAATGCTGCCACTCGCAAACTTCTCTTTTTGCTTTGCCATTATACCATATTTCAAATCTTAAGGGTTTGGTTAATGGGTTTGATGCGCCCTGTGACAATTCAAATATGCAAACGTCTTCGTCGTTCTTTGATAGGTCTCCTATGATAATTTCCGGGTTGATGAAGAGTTCTTTGTCAAGGGCAAGGCATTTTACGTTTTTTAAGTCTTCATTTGCGCCAATGAATACATTGGCAGACTCATTTTCGCATCTGGAATAGATGCGCGCCGGAGCTTCTCCAAAATTAAGTACAAATGCTTTTATAAAAAATGCCAGGATTAAGATTGTAAATACTATACAGAGGCCGGCTATTGCATAGTTTCTTACTTTTGCGCTTTGATTTTCTGATTCCATATTGCCTCTGGTTTAGTTTGGATTTAATCTTTATAACGTTAGCCTCGTGTCCTGACATTTTAAAAGCGACCTCAAGGCAGATTCATCAAACCTTTTTAAAATTAGCAATCAAAAGAGATTTTATGTTCAACAAGATAAAGGATGCGCTTAACAAATTCGCGCGGCTTGGCGTTGCTGATAAGAATGCTGTGGATGAGCTTGTGCGCGACATCCAGCGCACGCTTATTGCATCAGATGTAGATGTCAAGCTTGTGTTTGAGCTTTCAAAAAACATTAAGGAGAAGGCGCTTGATGAGAAAATACCTGCCGGGCTTACAAGGAGAGAGCATGTTGTGGATATTGTCTATAAGGAGCTTGTGCGGTTTCTCGGCGAGAAAAAGCCGGACATCAGGCTTGCAAAGCAGAAAATACTGCTTCTTGGGTTGTACGGGTCCGGGAAAACAACCACTACAGCAAAACTTGCGAAATATTTTACAAAAAAAGGCCTGTCATGCGGGGTGATATCATGCGATGTCTGGAGGCCTGCTGCGTATGAGCAGCTAAAGCAGCTTTCAGAGGAAATAAGCATTGAAGCCTACGGGGACCCCAAGGAAAAAGATCCTGTAAAAATAGTGAAAGACGGTCTTGAAGCACTCAAGGCAAAAGAAGTAATTATTGTAGATTCAGCTGGCCGCTCAGCACTAGACAACGAGCTAAGGCAGGAACTCAAAAAAATCAATGACATCCTTAAGCCGGATGAAAAGCTTCTTATCCTGTCCGGCGATATCGGGCAGGCTGCAGGTACCCAGGCAAAAGAATTCAATGAGCTTGTGGGCCTCAGCGGCGTCATCATAACCAAGATGGACTCAAGCGCAAAAGGAGGAGGTGCCCTTTCTGCATGCTATGCAGCAGGAGTCAAAACAAAATTCATCGGAACCGGCGAGAAACCAGATGATATTGAAATATATGATCCTGTCAAATTCGTCTCGAGGCTGCTTGGAATGGGGGACCTCGAGGGGCTTTTAGAGAAAGCAAAAGAAGTCATGAGCCCACAAAAAGCAGAAGAACTGATGAGCGGCGAGTTCAACCTTAACACATTCTACGACCAGATAGAGAGCATGAACAAAATGGGCTCTCTCAACAAGATAATGGATATGCTGCCATTGGGTGGCGTCAAGATACCAAAGCACCTGCTAAACGAGCAGCAGGGCAAGATGGGCAAATGGAGAATAATGATGGATTCAATGACAAAAGAGGAAAAGAAAAAACCGGAATTAATAGACTCACAGCGCATCGAAAGGATAGCAAAAGGCGCAGGTGTCCAGCCGCCGGATGTCAAGGAACTTATGAAAAACTACAAGCAGGTCAGCAAGATGATGAAAAAATTCAAAGGCGGCAAAGCATTCAAAAGAGGGCCATTCAAGGAAATGTTCAAAAGCCTGAAAGGAAACTTTCCTGAGTGAGTTCGACAGAAAGTATTATATTTATCAAAGATAATATATGGCTTCATGGACATTTCTTTCATTGTCCCGACCTTAAACGAGGAAAAATATGTGCATGCCAGGTGACAGAAATGCCCTCATACAGGAAAAAAATATCCCGCTACAAA
>JAUVEK010000088.1 GCA_030594795.1 Candidatus Nanohalarchaeota archaeon
TTACTTCTACTGTTGCCCCTTCAATAGGATATCCTGTCTTTCTGTCTGTGACTTTGCCTGTCAGCTGCGCAAATTCCTGATCCTTTGTACATCGTTTGTTTATTGCGCATATACCTGAGAGGCAGTCGCCGTTATTTTTGCATGGCTGGCCCAACATGAGTTTCTTTGGTATCATGCCTGCGCATTTGTATTCATCGTCTGCGCTCTTGGCGCAGTTGACTGTTTTGCACTCGCAGTCAGTTATGCACTCTGCGCCCGCTTCTTTGTCGTATGTGCAATACCCTGGCTGGCAGGTTGCGTTTGCCTGTCCCGGGCCCTTTATACAGTTTCCTGTTTCGCAGTCATTTGTCGTGTAATGGTATATGCACTCTATGTCCGGTTCTTCTCCATAAGTTATTGTTTTGTCCTCGCTTCCCTCGTCGCAGAACATCTCGTGCTGCAATTTGTCGGTTGTGATATCATATCCGATGTTGGCAGTAAGGATTGCCTTGTGGTACTGGTCAAACACATCGCTTCCGGGTATGCTGTTCGCGTTTACCTGGACAATCATTTCAAAGTCTGCGTCCATTGCTCTTGGGGTGATTGGCTGATAGTTGCTGAATGTCCACCTGTTATTGCTGTCGAGGTCTTTTATGTCTATCCTGTATTTTGAGTTGCCCATATTCATGCAGGAAAGTGGTGGTGTTTCTGACTCCTCATCGAGCCTTTTCGCGTCCATGATGTATTTTCTCATTTCCACCCGGCTTTTGTAGTCATTGTTCAGGCAGGGAGCTGCAAGGATGTTGTTGAATAGCGCGATTTTTGTGCTTTTCACAGAGAGCATAGCAGATACCTGCCGCTCATCATCCGAGCTTTTGTATGCAAATATGAAAAAGACAGCTAAGAGTGTCAATACAAATGCTACGAAAACTAGTTTAGTGATCTCCATGGAATATCACGAGGATATTTTATTTAATGTATTTGCATGGGCTTTTGTCTATTATGCAGCAGTCTTGACCCTCGTTGCATATTGTTATCTGCGGTTCGCAGTTGACTATTTTTTTTGAGATGCATATTCTGTCCACACCTTCTGTGATTCTGTTTTCAATTATGTTTTCCCTGTAGTGCCTGACTGCAAATGTGTGCTCTGTTTTCAGTTCATCTCTTATAGTGTGTGTTTTCCCGACATAGGTCAGCCGGATATGCGTTTCGTCAAGGTCATATAAAAAGTTTTTCTTGAGGTCGAAGTGCCTTACTCCCTGCTCCATTGATGCCACGTTTATGAGTATGCTTGATATAGCACGCGTTGTCTGGTTTGTTATTATCCCTATTTCCTGATCTGTTAGTTTTGTTGCTGCTTGGGTGCCTGCTACAAATATCATTGCGGATACTAAGAGTGAGCCAATAATAAGTATCATATTTTCCATTGCCACGTTCATAGTTGCACTCTTCCTGACTTGTTGTCTAACCTATAATTCCTTTTGCTCCTGCTAATAATTTCATTGGCAGTGTCAAAGCTTTGACGAACTGCGGAAGGCTGAGATTCAATACCCTAAATAGTACTGCGATGGCAAAAAGCCCTATTACCATGAAAGCAATTATCATAAGCATCATCTGTACCTGACTGCTGCCTAATCGTTTTGTTCTGTTTCTTTTGCATGGTATTATTATATTTTCTGGCATTTCATCCCACCTTCTATTGCGTCGGTCGCCCATTCGCATATCTTCTCGCACTCTGATTCGCACTCCGCTTCATTATCGTAATTGCATGTTTTGCAATTTTTATCATAAACTTTTATCTCATTTGTTGCTTTGTTGTTTTTTTCTCTTGCACCCTCAGCTATTAGCGGGACAAGCATAGTGTCCGGATTGCCTATCATGGCAGTCAGCGTGTATTCTCCCTTCACAAACCTGTGATTTCGATCAGTCAACTCTCCTGGCAGATAGTCTATTTTGATTTCCTTGTTCATGTGTTCCGCCTTGATCTTGTATACCGGGATAAATATACCCTCGTCCCATACATCCTTTACACCTGGTAAATCCTTTAATGGCTTGTCTCCACCATCTAGCGTATACAATACCTTGTCATCCGCATCTCTTACCTCAAAGGGCTTGCCTTCGTCATCCAGCACTCTTAACATCTCGAATGTCGTACTAGATGTAGATGTGAGTTGGTTTAACTTCAAGTTGTACTGTATACTTTTGTCTCCGATGTTTTCGACTGTTTGCCTAATTGCATACCCCGATGAGGAATCTCCCTCGAATAGTGGCTCACCGCAGACATCACCCTTGCAAGTCACGGGTTTTAATACTAAAAGGTCAACATAACTGCATTTGCTTGGTTTATCTTCTTTAAAGCATGTATTTGCATATCTTTCGTTAGATCCTGCGGGGCAGTTGTCGGGTAGACCAGGTGTAAATGTATCTCCCCTCATGCATCCGTCCCTGCATACATGTTCTTCTTTGTAGAAGCACAGACCGTCAGGTGTAAGTGTTGCTCCTGCTGCCTCGTCTTTCTCGAACGGACCGTCCTGCAATATGTGCACGCTCCCGGTGCTATCTTTGTAGCAATGGTATGGAAGTGTGTTCTGGCACGATACATCTACTCCCTTGTCGACGTTTGCGGTACATATTACCTTGTCATGAAGTTTTATCTGAAAGCGTATTTCTTCCAGTGTATCTTTGACCGGCCGCATTCTGAAGTAATAGTAGGGATTATCAGGATCTGACTTGTCGCGCAGAAGCCCATTCTCGATATTAAGGTCGGTAGGTCCTGCTAATCCATTTACGAGTATTACGTCCGCTTCCATTTTGCCAACATCAGGGTGCACTATCTCTTTTTTGAATTTTACTTTTGTCCTTCTCAACTGGTCCGGAGGGGTGCTGGCCTGCTGGTTGAAACTGATTCCATCAGGGAAACTTGCCCAGTCAAGGCATACCAGTTCTCTTTCAAATTCCTTGAGGTTTAGTTTGGGGTCTGGTCCCTCGGCATCTTTTGACTCGAATGTGAATACATATTTGGTGCCTGCTTTGAATTGGGCTACTCCGGTTTTGGACGTACAAGGCAGTTTGATTTTTGCTTCCAGTCTTCCATTTTCGTCTTTTATGTCGCCGCATTTCTCGTCGATTTCGTCACCACATATCCACAGAATGCCGGTGTCTGGATTGCCTAAATTATGCCCCTGTTCCAATTTAAGTTTCTCGCTTGCGCCTTCTTGTGCGATTTTTGCTCCAAACTCACTTAAGGACTTTATATCTTCATGGAAGGTTACTTTCATTGTTGAGCATGGCATGAAGTCGCCGCTAAGGCTGTAGCTTTTCGTTTTTATATGCCCCACAGTGCCTCCTTGCGGGTCTTCCGGGTCTCCTGACATGCTCCTGAATGCTTCGTCCTTTAACTCAAATATTTCAGCACATGTCAGATCTGTGCCTTCCGGGGATTCATCACAATCATACCTGTCGAGCTTATGCGCACATAAATCATTGCATTCTAACCAGTAGTACGTATCTTTGAATGATACGAGCTGCTCGGGTACGGTCTTTTTTGTCTTGTCTGATGCCCCCACAGTAAAGATAGCAGCTGCCGCCAGTACAAACACGGCAATCACCAGAAGTATTGTCAGCCCCACAGCCTGTTCGGTTCCTTTTGATGCCGGCTTTGCTGATTTTATTTTGCAGTCTATAGTATCACCTATATGGTTCCCGGTCGGCGGTTGCCTCTATGAGCAATCTATTCCGACTTCAGTGCACCCTTTACCTACCTCATCATCTGCACCATTGTCCCAGTTGTCGCATGTACCGTGGGCCCTCTGGCATGCTTCGCATGCGCGCGTGCACATTTCGATTTTCAATGTATTTCCGCCCTCGTTCATAGGGCCTTCTATGCTTTCCTGCGTCTCACTGACTGTCCTGTTCATCATGACTGCAAGAATCAGGGCTGCAATGAGAGATACTATTATTGTCGCTATTATCCATGTACTCTGCGCCATTGCCTTTTTCATATGCGTTCACCTTTTAATTACGGCTCTATTGCCGGGAATTTGAGGACACCGCTTATCAATTCTTTTACGCTGTCGCCAAGGAATATGTATAACACTGCTATGATTACGAGTACGATTACCCCGAGAACCAAAATCATTGTCTCGCTGATTGCAAGGGAGCCGATTTTTTTTGTTCTTTGCAATGGTTTTTTCATAGTGTATCATCAAAATATATTTAGGTTTCCGGTATTTACAGATATTATGGACTGTGTGAAATACAAAGCAATATTTATATATAAGCAGGGATATATATAGTTTTATGTCTGGAATTGTACAGGGCTGGCGGCGGAAAGGTATTATAGATTATTCTGAGATACTTATTTATGTTTTGCTTGGATTGCTTGGTGTTTCTATGTTTATTTTACTGGCCAAGTATATTCTTGGCTTTGGAGAGTGATGTCATGATTGGTGCTATTATGCGGGGGCGCAGGTCAAAGGGGATAGACAGCGGTATGTTTGCTCTGGTTTTAAGTTTAATTATCTCAGTTGTGATAATTGGTCTTCTTTTTATATTTTTCCCGGGTATGTTCACAAAATTAGTAGATGACGTGCTTGGCGGGCTCTTCAGGTCATTGCTTTCGGGTCTTGGTCCTCTCAATCCTTTTGAATAACAGCCGAAAGCCGCTCTTTGGCGGCTGGCTGCGTCAACAAATATTTAAGGTATTGAATGCTATGTTTTTGTATGAGTGGTGATGCAGGACACAGGGGCATGTTAAGTGTAAGCATGTGGTTCATAATAAGTGTTGTTGCCAGCCTGGTCTTTACACTTATTGTCCTACATATTTATGGAGGTACTTTAAGAGAGAAACTTGATGTTTTCGGGAGGGGTCTTATTGATACTGGAACAGATATGTCTTTTGAGAAAAAATGCGTGGAGTTAGACCCCGGCAAGCATTACTATTTCTCGCGCGGCACACCATACGATTTTAACGATGTTGACCTTGGGGATATTGAGGTAAAGAATATCAGGCATTTCGGGCTGCTTATGAAATGCCAACGTGACAGCAATTTTATAGCAGCTCACATTAAGGAATGGAGGGTTTCGTGCTCGGGCGAGGGTACGCCGTTTTTTGATGAAAAAGCGGAGATCAATGTCATGTGCGGATTTTTTAAGGGTGCTGCAATACAGTTTCTTGACAATGCAGGACATGAGACTGAGATTGAATGCTATCACAAGGTTGATGTGCATATTGAGATAGAGGATGAGTTTCTTGCAGGCATGTGGGCGAAGCCGTACCTGTGCTATGTTGCAGACAGGTGAAATACCGGTTTGTGGTTTTGCTGGTGAAGCAGAACAGGTAAATTATATATACATCTAAATTTATAGTTTCTTTATGAGTCTGAAAATGAGTATGACACTTATAATAGGCATCATTTTAGCTTTGGTTACCTTTTTTATTACTGTTGCCATTGCAACAGGAGTTGCCAACCCGGGACAAATCGCGGACTGGTTTTTTGATACGATTGGCAAATTTATTGCATCACTTTTCGGGATACACGGGGCTGATGACGAGATTGCAATAGCTTCGACGAAGGCTCTTGCGTGCGCGATTGATACTGCGGCAGCGGGTAGCGGGGAATTTGCGGGGGACTCGTGCAGTGATGGCAACGAGGTTACTGGCGCTGTTGCGATGTATGCCCCAAAGTACGGGCTTATGACTGCAAGGGTTATAGGCGCCGCGAACAGGATTACCGGGGCGGCGATACCTAAAAATCAATGCGGGCCTGTTGACGGGTGCGGC
>JAUVEK010000129.1 GCA_030594795.1 Candidatus Nanohalarchaeota archaeon
ACATACCTATCATTCCCGATTACCACATGATCCAGAAGCTCAATACCCATAATCTCAGACGCTTTTACTATCTTCTTTGTAACAGAAATATCATCCCTGCTGGGCGCAGGATCCCCTGACGGATGGTTGTGCACAAGTATGATTGACGCGCAGGCTTCCTGGACAGCGCCCCTGAATATCTCGCGCGGGTGAATGAGGCTCGAGTTCAGCGTCCCGATTGATATTGTCTCCTCTTTTATGAGATGGTTTCTAGTATCAAGATAAAGCCCAACCAGATGCTCCTTTTTCAGGTTCTTCATCTTCGCCATAAGATAATCAGAAACATCCCTGGAATTCTCTATCTTCTGTTTGGAAGACTCCCTGCCTGAAGATACCCTCCTTGCAATCTCGAAAACAGCAATAATCTGCGCAGCCTTCGCATCCTTTATGCCCTTGAACTTCTTCATCTGCCCGACAGTCATGTCCGAAAGCTGCCGGACACCAGACTCTGAAACAATCCTGCGCGATAGGTCAAGCACATTCTCATCCCTTGTCCCGCACCTGATAATGATTGCAAGCAGTTCAGCAAAAGAAAGCGCATCCGCCCCGTACTTCAAAAGGCGCTCCCTCGGCTTCTCATATTGCGCCATATCCTTCAGCATCAGCTTGCATTGCATACGAGATACGATGTGGCGGCGCCTATATAAAGAAAGTCAATATACACCCTGCCGATAGAAATTAAAAAATCACCCATTCTAACATTCAACTATGGAACTGGAAGACAGAGTCTATGGACACGCAAAAATCAAAGAGCCTGTTTTAATCTCATTAATCAACTCAAAACCAGTCCGGAGACTAAAAGGAATAAACCAGGCCGGAGCATCGCAATATGCTCTCAGGGGAAAGACTGTCAGCAGATACGATCACTCACAGGGTGTCATGATTTTACTAAAGAAACTCAATGCTCCTCTTGAAGAACAAATTGCAGGACTATTGCATGATATCCCCCACACGGCATTTTCCCATGTAATTGACTTTGTATTCAAAAGCAAAAACCATGAATTTCATGAAAAGTTCCACAAAAAGATCATCACCGGCTCTGAAATCCCCTCGATCCTCGAGAAAAACGGTTTCAATATCAAAAGACAATTCAGTGAGCGCAACTTTCCCTTGCTCGAAAAAAATCTACCTGACCTCTGTGCTGACAGGATTGATTATACTTTAAGAGATATGGTCGCAAGCAGTGGTTTCCATGATAAAATCAATGAGTATCTCCATAGTTTTATTGTTAAAGACAATGAAATTGTGATGAGACAAAAAGAGATTGCCAGAAAATTTGCAGAAGATTATCTGAAAATGGATGAAGAAAAATGGTCTCATCCATTGGAAATAGCATTATTTCAGATACTGGCAGACGCTATAAAGATAGCATTAGATGAAAAAATTATTTCTGAGGAGGATTTGTTTCAGGATGATGTTTTCCTATACAGTAAACTTAAAGAATCAAAAAATGTGCAAATATTAAAGAAACTGGATATGCTCAATGTGAATTTAAAAATTATTGACGATCCGGATGATTACCACTTTCACTCAAAGAATAAATTGAGATATATCAATCCCCGGTTTATCAACCCTGACGGTTCTTTTAGCCGTGTTTCAGATGTTTATCCGGATTTCAAGGAGAGATTAAGAAAACATAAGGAGTGGATAGAGAGAGGAAATTTTGTCAGGGTTGTCTCATGGTGATTAAGACAGTTGCATGTAATCCTCCGGAATCTGCACCTTGTCTGCTCCTGTGAAAGGCGCAGAAATCCAACCCTCAATAAACATATAAAAAACAATGGTGATAAACATAACCACAAGAGGAATAAGCATGAAAACATATGACCTGATAATAATAGGCGCAGGACCCGCAGGCCTAAACGCGGCAGTCTACGCTGCGCGCTACAAACTAAAGACCCTCGTTCTCGGCGAAATAACCGGCGGTGCAGCCGCAAAAGCATACGAGATTTGCAACTTTCTCACCTACAAAAAAATCACTGGATTTGACCTTGCAGTGAAAATGAAAGAGCAGGTAGCAGATCTTGGTGTCGAAACCAGGCCGGAAAAAGTAAAAAAGATATCCAAAAACAAGCTTTTCGAAGTAAAGACGCATGACAAGACATATCACGCAAAAAAGATAATTCTTGCAACCGGCACAGAAGAAAGAAAACTGAACATGGACAATGAAAGCAGGCTTATCGGCAGGGGCATCAGCTACTGCGCAACCTGCGATGCTGCATTTTTCAAAGACAGGAAAGTTGGTGTTGTAGGCGGGAATGACGCTGCCCTGACCGCAGCATTGCTGCTCTCACAGCATGCATCACAGGTGTACATAATATACAGAAAAGACCATTTCTTCAGGCCGGAGCCGACGTGGATTGACCTTGTAGAGAAAAACAACAAAATATCATCAATATTCAGCTCAAACATAACCAGGTTAATTGGCAAAGACAAGCTTGAAGCCGTAATCCTGGACAACAAAAAAGAGCTGAAACTCGACGGCCTCTTCATAGAGATAGGCTCCACACCGCGCACTGAACTCGCAAAAGATATAGGCATTAAACTGGAAAACAATTTCATAAAAACAGACACTGAGCAGAGAACAAGCATCAGAGGAGTTTTTGCAGCCGGCGACGTAACCGACAGCACCCTGAAGCAGATAATCGCAGCAGCAGCAGAAGGCGCAGTAGCCGCAAAAACAGCATACAATGAAATAACAGAAGAGAATTAACCATCACTCAACGATTCCAGAACTTTCCTTGACTTCAAAAGGACGTCATCATAAAGGCTGTTGCCATGTGAATCCATGGCAACTATCACCGGGAAATCCTTAACCTCAAGCTCCCATATCGCTTCAGGCATCCCAAACTCTTTTTTATAGACATTCTTCACTCTCATCTTTTTAGCATAGACCAGCGCAGCCCCCCCGACAGCAGAAAAATAAACCGCCTTTCCTCTCAAAGCATCCAGCACACAATTATCCATCCCCCCTTTCCCGATAATCGCCTTTATGCCGTATTTCTCAATCACTTTCACAGTATACGGATTCAGCCTGGAACTTGTTGTGGGCCCCCCTGCAACAACTTCATTATTCTTAATTATCGGGCCGCAGTGGTAGATTATCGACCCTCTTATCCTGTCAAAATCATTCTCAAGCAAAAAAAGATGAGCCTTGTCTCTTGCTGTAAAAATAGTCCCGTTAAGCAAAAATCGGTCCCCTGCTTTCAGCTTCAAAAATTCATTCATAAGACTGCCTCCTGAGAGCCCAGCACCCGAATGAGACACCAACAAAAAACGATGCAGGATGCCTGTAAGATTTGGCCATCTTTACGCCAAGTACAGTAGTCTTTCCGCCAAGCCCCAAAGG
>JAUVEK010000004.1 GCA_030594795.1 Candidatus Nanohalarchaeota archaeon
TCGCGTGGGTCCGCCTATTGTGCAGCCGGTATATGATGTCATCAAGTGGTTTTCAAAGGAAAATATCAAGCCAGATCAGGCTGGTTTTGGTTTCTGGGTGTGGCCTGTTGTTGCAATTGTCGCGGTTGTTGTTGCAGGGCTTATGACGCCGATGGGTGGTGTTGCTGTGCTTGACGGAGCTGGCGGCATTATCGTGCTTATTTATTTTCTTGCGCTTTCGTCTGCCTGCGTGTATATGGCCGGATTCTCGTCTTCAAACCCCTTCGGGGTTATGGGAGCTATCAGGGGGATCACGCAGATGATTGCTTATGAGTTGCCGTTTATAATTACGGTTCTTGTGCCGGTTGTTGCACTTATGGGTTATGGTGGTGTGAATTATCTTAGTGTGAGTGCCATTAACAATTTCCAGGTGCATAATGTGTGGCTGATACAACTCTATCCACTTGCAGGGATCGTATTTCTTTTGACGCTGGTAGGAAAGATTGAGATGCCGCCGTTCCATACGCCGGGGGCGCACCAGGAGCTTGTGGGGGGATATAGTGCTGAGTATAGTGGCTCGGGGCTCGGGATGATCGAGGTTGCGCATATTGTGAAGGCGTTTGTGGTTATGGGACTGGCAATTTCACTGTTTCTTGGAGGGGCAACTACACCTTCTGTGTTTTTTCTGAAGACGCTTGGATTGCTGTTTGTTTTGACGCTGCTGAGAGTTGTTATGGCGCGCCTTCGGATTGACCAGATTCTTGAGTTTTACTGGCTGCTTGCGATAATTGCAGGGATTGACCTGATCAGGGTTATCATGATTCCCGCGGGATTATAGGTAATGATTATGAAACTTATTATTGAATCACTGAAAAATCTTTTGAAGAAGCCGTTTACGCAGAAGTATCCAAAGGAGAGGCCGAATATTCCTCACAGGCTTCGTGGTAAGCATAAGTACAATAAGGAGAAATGTGTGTACTGCGGGCTGTGTGCGCGGTACTGCCCGTCAGATGCGATTACTGTTGACAGGGAGAAGAAGGAGTGGAGTGTGGATATTGGCAAGTGCCTGTTTTGCGAGCAGTGCGCAGACATGTGCCCTACAAAGTGCTTGACGCTTGGAACTGATTTTGAGTTTGCGGAACTTGACAAGGGTAAGTTTGTCTTTAGGGGATGAAGAAAGGATGTATGCGTTTAATTTGTGTATCTTTGCTGGTCCTTTGCCGGCACAGTTAAGAATTCTCTTGACAGCAGTCCTGTGAGTGCCAGGATTATCAGGCCGGTTACAAGGGATAAACCCGGGTCTTTTAAAAACTGGTTTTGCGAGGTTATTTCATATACGCCGCGCCAGAAGAGTATTACGCCTGTAGCGCCTGCAATTGTAAGGCTTACATGCTTAAAATAGGAGAACTCGCGCTTTATCCCGTGGTGGACCAGGATCTGGAGAGATGTAAGCTCTGTTTTCAGGTGATGTTTGAGTTTTGTATCCTCTACTTTCTGGATGTCTTGTTGTATATCTGTTATCTTTTCGATTATTTTTCGCTGCATGTGAATCACGTCTATAGATAAAACTCTTTTTTCAGGTAGTCCATCACGCGATTGTGAATGTCTTTTGAGATTGCCAGACCTATTTCGCGGGTGCGGCCGTACCTGCCTTTTGAGATGACTTTCGCATTTATTATGCTTAGCATGTCGAGTTCTGTTATTATGTCTGATATGCGCCGCTGCGTCAGTGGCTTTAGTGATATTTGTGAACAGATGTTAATATATGTATCATATACCTCGCCTGTGAGTATCTTTTCTTTAGTGGCGCCGTCAAGGAGTGAGAATATACTGTACATTACTGATTTTG
Source organism: Candidatus Nanohalarchaeota archaeon (assembly GCA_030594795.1). GTDB lineage: Archaea > EX4484-52 > EX4484-52 > EX4484-52 > B79-G9 > B79-G9. The sequence goes on from JAUVEK010000004.1 coordinate 1,829, forward strand.
ACTGCTTTGGCTGGGTTTTTACCACTTCCAGTATGCGGTCCATATCTACTTTGGATTCTGCAAGATCAACATGCTTTTCTGTGATCACGGTGTCGTTATTTCTTTCTGCAAGTTCGCCTGAGACTCTTAGGAGGTCGAGCGCGCGGCGGGCGTCGCCGTGTTCCTGGGCTGCGAGGGCTGCGCATTTGGATATTACGCCCTCTTTTATCCTATCTTCGCTGAATGCGATTTTTGCGCGATCATTGAGGATGTCCTGAAGCTGGACTGCATTGTACGGAGGGAATACGAACTCTTCTTCTGATAGGGCTGACTTTACTCTCGCATCTATGTAGTCTATGAATGAGACGTTGTTCGAGATACCTATTATGGATATTTTGATGTTTTGAAGCTCCTGGTTTATGCGGGTGAAGTTGTATAGAATCTCGTCGCCGACTTTTGATATCAGGGCGTCTATTTCATCTATTATGAGTATGATTACACCTTTGCGCTCTTCCAGGGCATCGAAAAATATTTTGTAGACCTGAACTGTGGGAAGACCTGTTGGAGGTACTTCTTTTCCAAGGATGTTCGCAAGGTACGCAAGGAGGCGGTATTCTGTGTCTGCAACGCGTTTCATTTTGCAGTTCACGTACATTACGTATAGGTCTGATTCTGCTTTTTTTGCTGCTATTTCAAGCTGGTTTGTGACGTATCTTGTTATTAATGTCTTTCCTGTGCCTGTTCCTCCGTATATGAATACATTTGATGGGCGGTCGTTCTTTAGTGCAGGAGCAAGTATGAGGCCAAGTTGGTTTATCTGGCTGTCCCTATGTGGGACATCCTCTGGTGTGTATGATATTGTGAGTGCTTTTTTGTTTGTGAATATCGGCTGCTTGTTCAGGTAGTCGCTGAATATGTCTTGTATTGTTTTTTGAGGCATGTTACCGCTCCTGCTATTGTTTTGTTGCATAAAAGTTTGGGTTAGTGTGGTGTTTTTTTGTGTAGTTCTATAGGAAGTGAAGGTTTATATTGTTTTCTATAGGAAATGGAGGCTGACCCCCTAATTTCGTGTGGAACTTGTGTGTTGTGTGTCCGAAGAAATTTGTATTATTGTGTTATGTATATATATATTATAATATATAATATATATATATATATATATATATAATATAAAAATATTAGAAAATTTTGGTCAAGATAGATAAGGTTAAAAAAATAATCAATTTTGAGAGTAGATTGGGATTTTGGGTGTGTCGGATTTTGTATATCCTCGGGAGGGAGTGTGGCAATGTGTGGTAAGTAGATAAGAATGTGATTGTAGTTATAATGTATTTGGTTGTTGTATGTTTAGTTGTAGTATATATTTTATTTTTGCGTTTGACTGGAAGTTAAGGAATTGTTTTGTTGGTTTTTTCTACTGGAACTTGTGTTTTTTATTTTAATGTTTTCCGGATTTGTTTCAATTGCATTTGTTTAAGTGTTAACAAGGACTTATGTTGCTTTTTTTGGTTTTGTTTTTTTTTGAGTATTGTTAATTGTTTTTGCGGGTTTGTTATTAATCTATATTCCACACGAAATGATGGTGTATGTGTTAATGAGAAACAGTGTTATTGTTGTTGTGTTATCTAGGTTGTCTGTGTAGGTTGTATATTTGTTCTCAGGCTTGATATCAGTTCATCTGTGGTTTCCAGCCTTGAGAGGATCAGGGGAATTCCTTCTACTTTTGCTATTCTTTCTGCGAGTTTGTCCACTTCTTTTGGGCCGTGGAATATTATTGCGCCGGGCTTTATGTTTGTCACTTTGATTGCGATAAGAGGTGACCTTCCGCGCTCGATTTTTGTGAATATGAGTGCGCGCTCTGTTGTCATACCATACAGTTTTACAAGCTCTTTTGGAGATAGTTCGATTATTGCTTTTATTGAGTCTATTATTGTGTATCCGTACAGGGGTTTCTTAACCTCATCTTCACCACATATGAGGGTTCCCTTGACGTATTTTATGATATTTTCAAGGGTGTATGGTTTTGTGGTCTCCCTGATGTCTAGTATGGCGTCTGTTAGTGTTTTGTTTGAGTACAGGCCATTAAATTCTTTTGTTATTATGTTGCCTTTTTTGTTGTCGATTTTCAGCAGCGAGTTTACTGTTTTCTTTATCATTGCTGTTCCTGGTGATTTTCTTCTCCCTGATTCATAATCTGATATTACTGAGGGCATGAGGTTCATTTCATCTGCAAGTTCGCGCTGCGATGTCTTGAAGATGTTTCTCCATTTTCGGATGGCTTCGCCTGGTTTTTGAGTGAGGACAATTTCACCGGCTATTTTCCTGGCCAGTTTATGTTTTTCTATGGCGTATTCTTCGGTTGTTTGCTGCTGCATGTTTTTTGTTTGGCGAGTATTCTTAAATAGGTTTTTGTTATATTTGTGGTTTGTGAAGAAGTTGGGTTTATTGGTTCTATTTGTTCCGTTAGTATCGGGGTTGACCATATTAAAAGACCTGAACAAACTTTGAATAGTTGATTTATTTAACATTGAGTAAGTAATAAAAAGATTTTAACACACAAGTACCTAACAGGTGCAATGTCAATGCAAATGGAAAAAAACAGTGAGCATGAAATTACCCGCAAGGAAAACCTCAATTCAGCTGATTATCTGGTCGAGGTTAAGGCGCCTTTAGTCGCCCGGAAGTTTAAGTCTGGCAATTTTGTAATTTTTCTTCTACATGAAAAAGGAGAGAGAATCCCGATGTCTGTACAAAGGGCAGAAGGAGACAAGATCACTGTGTTTTTCAAGAAACTGGGAAAAACCTCGCGCGAACTGGATTCATGGAATGTTGGCGACTCTATCAAATCAGTTATCGGTCCGATGGGAAATGCTATTGAACTCAAAAAATACGGCAATGTGGTAGTTGCGTCTGATCTGGTCTGCGGCCATGCTGAAAATTACGCAGCAGTAAAGGCATTAAAAGATGCAGGCAATCATGTTATCTCAATGCAGTCTTTTCCAACAAAAGACGATGTTTACCCCAGGAAAGAATTAAGCACAATGGCTGATGAATATTACCTGACAACTGAAGATGGTTCTGAGGGGATAAAAGGCCACTATACAGATGTTTTGAAAGGATTGCTTGATAAGAATAAGGTTGATATGGTTTTTGCCGGGGGGGAAATTCCGTCATTAGGAAAATTATCTGAATTGACCAAACGATATAACATTCCTACAATGGTCACATTGCGCCAGATAATGATTGACGGTACAGGCATGTGCGGAGCATGTCGTGTTTTCATAGATGGTGAGATGAAACTGACCTGCATAGACGGGCCAATGTTTGATGGCCATAAAGTGAATTTTGAAGAAGTGATTGCAAGGCTGGGTATGTTCAGGGAAGAGGAGTCGGTAGCAATGGATAATTACAATAACAGAGGGGTGCATTGTGGACATAAATAAAACAAGGGTTCCTATGCGTGAGTTGCCTGTTGAAGACAGGATTAAAAAATTCGATGAGGTTCCCTTGGGATATACTGAAGAGCAAGCGATTGCAGAGGCTGGGCGCTGCATCCAGTGTAATAACGCGCCATGCATCCGGGATTGTCCTGTTAAGATTGATATAAAGACATTTTTAAAACAAGTGGCTGAAGGCAAATTTAAAGAAGCGTTTTTGACTCTCAAAAAGGATAATCCAATACCTGCAATTGCAGGGAGGGTATGCCCGCAGGAAAGCCAGTGCGAGAGTGTATGCACTCTGGGAAAGATTGGTGACGCAGCAAACATAGGAAAGTTAGAATCTTTTGCAGCTGACTGGGCAAGAAAAAATAATGTCCGGGAAGAGTTTGATATAGAGGAGAAACCCCAGAAAGTCGCTGTGATAGGGACAGGGCCAGCCAGCATAAGCTGTGCTGTTGATTTGAGAAAAAATGGTTATAAAGTGACTATGTACGAAGCACTCCACAAAGCAGGCGGGGTGCTCCAGTACGGGATCCCGGAGTTCAGGCTGCCGAGAGATGTTGTGGATGATGAGTTATCTTATCTCACAGATATCGGTGTTGATATAAGATTGAACAGGATAATAGGGCAGAATGTGTCTTTTGAGGAATTGCGCAGTGAATATGATGCAATCTTTATCGGGACCGGTGCTGGCGCTCCCCTTTTCCTGGGCATAGACGGGGAAAAATTAAATGGCGTGTATTCTGCCAATGAATTTCTTATCAGGGTGAATCTGATGAAAGCTTATAAGTTCCCGCAATATGATACACCCATAAAAGTGAAAGATAAAGTAGGGGTTATCGGTGCAGGGAATGTCGCGATGGATGCTGCCAGAAGCGCGCTCAGGCTCGGGGCAGAGGTTCACGTTCTCTACAGGAGAACAAAGAACGAGGCTCCGGCAAGGAAAGAGGAGCTGCGCCATGCAATAGAAGAGGGGATTAATTTTGTAGAGCTGGTTGCCCCAAAAAGAATACTTGGTAAGGACGGCTGGGTCAAAGGTATTGAGCTTATAAAGATGAAACTGGGGGAGCCTGACAGTAGCGGGCGCCCGAGGCCGGTGCCAATTGACGTCAGTGAATTTACGATGGATCTGGATACTGTGGTAGTTGCCCTTGGCACAAAACCAAACAGGCTGTTTCTGAGCAGGACACCGGAACTGAAAACAACGAAAAAGGGTGTGATAACTGTTGATGATGCTCTTGCAACCAACATTGAAGGGGTTTTTGCCGGCGGCGATGCCATAAGCGGCGGCTCAACAGTTATCCATGCATTGGGTGAGGGGCGCAAGGCTGCAAAGTCAATAGATGCTTATTTGTCGGATAAGGGTAAGACAGGAAGTGTTTAGTGCAGAAGTGGATGAGAAGTTATTAGCGGTTTATTGCTGCGTCTTCTGTTTTGAGTTATAAGGCTAAAATTCCGTGAGTTTTATGAGTGTTTGGCGTCTTTTTTGGTTAGAAGCGCAACCTTGATATTCTTCCGCCTGATTTTTCATGGTAATCATAGAAGTCGTATTCGTCTCTGTAGAATTCCATTTTTTCTTTTATGATTATCTGGTTGAGATGCATGAAGGACATTTTTTTACCTCTGGTGCTTATGTGTTTTTTTGGGATTTATATATTTTTAAATAATTGTGGGATTACTGCTATTACATGAAAAGAATATTGTATTCTTCAGATATGCATGGAAATGAAGTTCAATATAGGAAGTTGATTGATTATGCGATTGAGTCATCTGTAGATGCTCTGATAATTGGAGGCGATCTTGCTCCAAAAGCCTTTCAATCAAAACATTTTGTCACAGGACAAAGAGAATTTTTTAAGGATAGGCTGCCACAAATATTTAGTAAGCTAGTCTGTGAAAGACCAGAGTGCAATGTTTTTTTAATGATGGGGAATGATGATTGTGCATTCAATTTGGATATGTTGGAAAGTTATGAGCCTAATTTATATCGCATTATTCATGGTAAAAGATTTTCATTGACTGATGAGATTGATTTAATTGGTTACTCATATGTTCCAATAACACCATTTGGAATAAAAGATTGGGAGAAATTTGATTTGAGTGACCCTCCAGATGAATTGAAAATGAGGTATGCTGGAAGAAAAAGAGCAAATTACAGATTGGATGGAGTTAAGTCGAGAAGAAACGGTTGGGAGCAATTTGAATTTGACCAAGGTGATGAGAAAAAAGATTCTATCCAGAGGGATTTAGGAGATGATATCTTTACAAAAAATCCAATGAAAACGATTTATGCTGTACATACTCCTCCTGATGGCACTAATTTGGATCAAATTTATGCAGGGGCCCATGTTGGAAGTTTTGCTGTGAGACTGTTTATTGAACAGCATCAACCTTATTTGACGTTACATGGTCATGTTCACGAAACTGTTGCTGTTTCTGGGAACTATAAAGACCAAATTGGAAACACTCTGTGTCTTACTTCCGGGAATCATGATGTTGGCGAAAAAGTGGCTGTATTGGTGTTTAATGTTGATGATCCTAGAAGGGTAAGAAGATTGGTTCTTTAAGAGAAATGGCTGTGTTGTGGTTTTGTTCTTCTGTATTTTGTGGTGCGCATATGATTTTGATTTTTTTCGGAAGGTTTTTAATATTATCAGGGTATTCTTGAGGTATGGCTGGAAGAATATTTGTTTAGCTATAATGAATTTAAAGTGTTATCTGGTGATATGATGCCGAAGGTTTGTGTTGAAGTTCCAAAGGAGATTGTGGATGATGTGAATGCCCATGTGGGCGACGATAAAAAGTTTGTGAATTTTTCTGACGCTGTCCGGACAGCGCTCCGCAAGATGCTTGACCAGCTTGATGAGATTGACAGGCGGCATGGAAGGTTGGTTTCCCCCCGAAAAGGGATGGAGGAATAGCAAATGACTGAAATCTGGTTGATTCTGATCTGGATGCTTGTGACGCTCGCTCTTGGCTCTTTTTCTGCTTTTCTTGGCAAAAAATACGGTGTGGAGTACATCATTGCGACAATGGCAGCTCTTGTTGTTATTGCGAATGTTCTTGCCAATAAGATGGTGACTTTCTGGGATTTCACTGTGCCTGCTGCTGTGCTTGTTTATGCCACGTCTTTTTTGCTGACTGATGTCCTTTCAGAAAAGTGGGGGAAAGCAGAGGCGAGAAAGGCGGTCTGGGCAGGGTTTTATGCGAATGTTGTCCTAGCTGTTTCAGTTTTGATTGCAGTTAACTGGCAGTCTCCTGAGTTTGCTAAAGAGACTGGAGCCATGTTCAATACAGTTCTTGGGATGACCCCAAGAATAGTTGTGGCTTCCATGATAGCTTATCTTATCTCCCAGCATCATGATGTGATGGCTTTTCATTTCTGGAAGAAAAAGACAAAGGGCAGGTACCTGTGGTTCAGGAATAATGCGTCAACAGTTGTGAGCCAGCTGATTGATTCTGTTTTGTTCATAACTATTGCTTTTTATGGTGTTATGCCTGTTGTGCCGCTGATATTCGGCCAGTGGGTTGTGAAAATGATTATTGCGGCGCTGGATACTCCTTTTTGCTATATTGCGTGCAGGATTGTCGAGAGGACGAAACAGAAATAGATATTCTTTTTAATGTTTGCGCCTATTATTTTATCCTGTGCAGGGGTCGCCAAGCTGGTCAATGTCATTGAAACAGGGCTTTTGGCTTTGTTTGCTTTGGTGGCTAGAGGCGCTGGACTCAAGAAGTTGCTTAAGATGTGTCTTGAGTGCTGAGCATGCTTTGCGTGCGATGATTTTAAGAAATCCAGTCTCGCAGGAGTTCGAGGGTTCGAATTTCGCAAAAGCACAGAGTTTCATTGCTTTGCGGATGAAAATCCCTTCCCCTGCACTATTTTTTCTGTTGTTGTGACGGGCACTATCCCCCTTGGTTGTTTGGATGATTCGTCCTCAACCCACATTTTTTTGTTTCCTGTTGTCAGGTGACACGTGTTGTCAGGACAGAGCTTATTATTCCGTGGTTATTTCAAGTTCGTTTCCTGTCAGGGGCTCGATTATTTTGCCGCATTTCGGGCATCTTATGAAGTGGACATGGCCCGGGATGTCGATAGTGCCCTCGAATCCGCATGCGCATTTTGAGGTTACCGGCACCTGCTCTATTTCAATGTCTATTTGCTCAAGGGGAGTGCCTTCTACCTGTGTTTTGAATATGTCGAGAATTCTTGATTTTTCGCCCCTCATCATTCCCAGCTTTATTCTTGCTTTTTTCGGGGCTTTTTCTTCCAGGGTCTTTATGATTGCTTCGACTGCGGATTGTTCATGCATGGCTTTTTTTTGGTTTGATAATTATATATATGAGTGTGGCTGAAGTAATATCATGGGATTTTTGAAGGATGTTCTGGAGTACGGGCAGGAGCAGGGATATAGGAAGAGTGATAATGTCCATGTTTTTGGCGGTGCTGCCGGTATTGTTTCGATAGTTTCAGGTATTGTTGTGTACTTGATGGTTTTGCCTTTGAATGTGGCTGAGCATATTCGCGTGCTTGGACTTGTGTGGGTTGTTTTCGGGCTGCTTTGCTTTTATGCGCTTTATGTGTTTGAGTATGAGGACAGGAGGAGAGGCGGCAGGATACTTGCTCTTTTAGGCATTTTGGGGTTCCTGGCCGGATGTGGGTTTTTCCTTGGTTCTTTGATGATGTTTTTTTCCGGGCTGCTTGCGATTAAGTATTCGGTGCGCAGGATCGGGGAGAAGTTGTGCTAGCATGGTTCTTATGAGATGCGTGGTGTGCGGTGTCGGGAACAGGTTGCGCGGTGATGATGCAGTCGGGCCTGTTGTTGTTGAGAAATTGCGGGAGAGGTTCAGCTCGAGTGATGATTTGCTTTTTATTGACTGCGGGAGTGCGCCAGAGAATTTTTTGTCGAAGATTAAGAAGTTTGGACCCTCAAAGGTTGTTGTTGTTGATGCTGTTGAGCTTGGCAGGGATGCCGGCGCTGTCGAGGTTGTTGATACTTCAAGGATTAAGGGGTTCCTGCATTCCACACATCAGTTGCCGTTATCGCTTTTTGTTGGCTATCTTGAGAAAGGCGGCAGGTGCAAGATTGTTTTTGTGGGTGTGCAGCCAAAAGCGGTCGGGTTTGGGGTTGCGCTGAGCAGGGAGTGCGAGGGTGCAATCGACAGGGCTGTTGAGGTTGTTTCTCTGATGATTGAGTGAGTGTTTATTGTGCTGCGCTGATTATTTTTGCTTCGCAGATGTATCACGAGGAGTTCAGTTATCTGCCTGTGTTTAAAAAGATGTGAGTGTATGAAATATTATGGATATCTTTACTCTTGGGGCTGTTGCGGTTCTCGGGATTCTTTTGATAACCACGCTGCCGCTTTATTTTGCAGTCAGGTTCCTGGGCGGGGAAGCGTCGATTTTTAAGGTTATTGCCGCAAATATTGTTGTCGGGGTTATTTATTTTTTTGTGCCTTCACTGTTTGCGTTTGTTCTGCTTTTATTTGTCTACAAGATGATGTTTGACTTGTCGTGGTTTGGTGCTTTTTGCGCATGGATAATACAGTTCATTGTTGGTGCGCTGCTTGTTTTTGGCGCAATTCTCTTTCTGCCGGGAATTTCTTTTCCTGGATTATATTAAGAAGCTAGGAGAGGTCCGGAACCGTGTATTAATTAGGGTACAATTTATTACCACATTGCTTTGAGAAGTAATTGATTTGACGCATGTTTCAGTCAACGTCTTCCAGTTCGTCTTTGAGGCGCTCGAGTGTCCTGTGAAGGTCTGAAACGTCGCTTGCGGGGCCGAGGTCAACTCCTTCTGTCGGAATTTCAAGTCCTTCAGGCATAGTCAGTTTTGCTTCCACATCTGAAAGTTTTGCATCAAGGGTGTCAAGATGAGAGTCCAGTCTCTCGATTGCTTCTGCTTTTAGTTTCTCAGCTTTTCCCAGTAAAGAAATTGTCTCAGCAATTGATTTGATATCTCTTTTCGCTTCAATCAGCTCTTTTGCAACTTCTGTATGCTCGTCTATTTTTACGAAAAGCTCGGTCTCTACCTGCGTTTTTGGTTTTGGGTGCTCTTTTGGCTCTATCAGGTTATTGACAGGTGCGCTTACAGGCGGCATATTCAGGGGGGTGGACATAATCTTTTCTTCCTGCTTTTGGGCCGCAGTATTTTGAGGTTCAGGGCTTCCTGCGGTTCCGAGCCCGACAACGCCTCTTAAGCGGTTTATGTCACTTTCTGTTAATCTCTCTGGCGGCATTTTTAATAATTGGAAGCCAATGTTTATAAAAGTTAGAGTAAATTCAGTAGTTCCGAAAGTAACCCAAACCATCTAAAAATAGGGTGAAATCATACAAATTCACGATGCGAACCCCAGAAAAATAACCTCAAAAAATGCAAAATTCCGGTGAAAGTACCATATATTTGCGATTTTTAAGAAAAACGGCATGCTTGCCACTATCATAATCAAATTTCAAAACCAATTTCAGAAGTCGTCATGATGGCTCGAAAATCAGGCATAAGATCGTGCCAAATAATTTCGCAGTGATGAGTGGCACTTCAGAAACCTTTTTCAGTAAAGAACTGCTGATAAGCATATTGATAATTACCCACAGATTATAGAGTAATGTTGAAAATAGGAAGTAAAAGAGCCTTACTATGTAATTCTTTGATGTTGTGTTTGCCCTGAACCCCTTCTTTACTCGATAGCTGGTCTCAACACCCCATCTTTTACCGTAAAGACCAAACAATCTCTCTGACAGGTCGGCTTCACCCTCATTGATGTCAAGATTCGTTGCAAAGGGTATTTTGCCTTTCTTGCTTTTTTTGCTCTCAAGGATTACAAGATTAAAGTCAGCATATCTTGAGCCTTTACCCATCCGATAATCAGTCACAACACTGTGTACTGGCAGGCTCTCGCTGAGTCTTGCTATATCCTTGTTTTCTATAGCCGGCATAAGAAATTTCAATTTAAGCTTCTTTAGAGTATTGATGACATCTATGGTAAAGAATCCCCTGTCCACATAGATTTTCCTGATAATGATTTTCCCTTTGGAGTATTCTATTAATTTTTGCACCACCCGTTCTTTGCTGTTAAACTTTCCGACAGGCAAAGCCAATAGTGTAAATCTTTCGCCGGCTTCAACTATGTTAATGGTTGCAAACCTAAAGCAGTGGGAAGTGCCTCTTTCAGGTTCTCTCTCCACGACCATAAGGTCATTCTTGTCGCCATAATAAAACCAGTCTGTAAAATCGATTGCAACGTCAACTTTTCTTTTCTGAAAAACATTAGCTTTTTTTGCAATTTTGTAAACAACTTCAAATACTTTCACAAACATCTCTTCTACAGCTTTTATGTCTTCGTATTTCTTAATATGGTAGAGCAAAGTGTCAGCATCAGGTACCTTGTGGGTGGTGGTTTCTTTGAATGTCTTTGACCCATTTTCCGTGAAGTCCTTTGTCATGGCTATATGAACTAGTAAGTCCAGAAAATTCTTTTTCTTGTAAATCGTGTTGTGGTGTAGGTTAAGATTGATGTGTGGATAAATCTTCTTTTTGACAAACCTACACAGTTCACGGATCTTCCTGTCTTTCCTGTTGTGAAATGTTCTCTTCGTGCCCCTCTTCTTAGGTTTCCTTGATTTAAGAATTTCTGTGTCAAACACGATGCCAAACTTTTCTGCAACAGTTTCTATTTTTTTAACTATCAAATCAATTGTGATTTTTGTTTCCTTGTCCAATATGTGATTCATGAAGTGGCTAACAGTTCGCTGGTCTGGGATTGACTTCCTCTTACCAGAAAAACCCAAATTTGACGCATCTTCCTTATTGTTTTTCAAGTGCTTCGTAAGTTGTGTCTGATACTTAATTCCTTTCAATTTCATGAACATAGTAGCCTTTATCATTGCTGTGTTTGAGAACTTGATGTACCTATAATCTTTCGCTATCCTATCGATTTTCAGTTCCTTAAGATAGCTTGAAATACTGATACAGTCCTGCCCTTTGAAGGCTAAAAAAGACTTATAAATGTTCTTTTCGATATACTTATTCATGGGGTTTGGTTTCTGCACGGGAATCACTCTCCACGACCAAAGGGTGGGACGCTAAATCACGCCCTTTGGTCTTTATTATTAGTTATGAAATATTCCATAACATTGATGAATTCTCACATATCTGTACTCTTTTGCCTCTTTTCATTTGTACTTTACTCATTTGATTTAAATATTCTATTTACTTATTATATAAGTTATATACTTATAGATTGCGTATGTTTATAAATCTTTCGGTTTTCTTACGATACTATTATATATATGTATATCCATTGTATATACATGAGAGTGTCTGTCCTAGAAAAAGGTACTCTGAAAATGGAGATTGATGCATTTGCCATTGGAGAGGGAATTGTGAAAGAATTCGGCAATAGTGCACATACTCTTATTTCTAGAAAATTCGTTGGAGAGCGAGTCTTGATCATCCCTATTAAAAAATGCCTTAATCAGAGAAGAGATTGATGAGAATGATGTCACAACTTACAGAATGGGAAATACGAAACAAGCAATTATGTAATGAAATAGACGAGTTCATAGATTCGTTTATTTGTCCTATTTGCTCAGAACGATCTATAGAGGAACTGAAAAAACGAGGGTATAATGTTTATGAAGACGGCACTTTCGATTGCCCACACCAACTCAATGCACTTGAGCAACATTTTGGCAATAGGGTGAATAATCAAATGGCATTTCTTTGGAGAGAATACAAAAAAGAACATCTGCATTCTATTTCTGTCCCACAACCAAAAGATTTATAAATGTTGTTAACTTATTTAATAAGTATTACGTTAATTTGTGGTATTATGGGGACGGGGGTACTTCCAAAATGGATTACAAAACGCTATGCGATATTATGGCAAAAGTATCGTTCTGACGAGTTCACTTACGAGGATGCGAAAAGCACCCTTGGTGGTGGCGAGTTTTTAAATGTAGTCCTCTCGGAACTGCGAAGGAATGGTTGGCTTACGGTGAGGCTGAATCCTGCGGACTCAAGGAAACGCATATATCAATTAAAAATGCCTGATAATATTTTCCGTGAAATAAATACAGAGGGTGATAAAGACGACATACGAGATAATTCCTGACGGGATTTCGAAACGTTTAGGGGTGGTTGCAACAACGATAAAAAGTCATAAGGGTGAATTTTTAACGCCGGACTTTGCAATAAATAGTACCTATTACAATTACATCGCAGATATGACAACAGCAGGATTGAAGTATTCATTTCCTAATAATTTTTACGAGCTTCAGAGGCAATATACACCAACGAAGTTGGAGCTTCTCTCTTCTACGAGTAATTCTGCAAAGGAGCAAGCAGTGCACATAAGTAGAATCGTTGGAGAAGCATATGATAACAAGGACCGATTCATAATCGCAGTTCCACACTTTTCGACGGAAGAAATAGTCATTGAAGGAAAAAAGAAAAGGACAAGCATAAAGGAGCTAACATGGGAACAGAACAAGTTGTTAATCCAGCTTTATTTACATTCTAATGTTATTGATGTAATCAGTGTGCATCCACCGAGCAGTACCAGTCCAATAGAGGATGTTGTTGATTGGATGAAAAAATCAAGAGAGATGGCGAAGCCACAGGGCAGGGGAGATTATGGTTTTGAAAAGGAGATTGCTCCCATAATAGACCTTTCTGTGAAGCCAAAATATTTTAAGAATCTAATAGAGAGGTTAATATCTGAGAAATTTAGGTTTTTTACGATCAGACACAGAAAACTTCTTACTAAAGAACGCATCAATCAGCGAGTCTACTCTAATCTTTCTTATATAAAGGAAAAAGCTAAAGAGATGAAGTATCATTTCCATGCTACTCGTGTTGATAGGCGTCTTTCCGTGAAATTACCCGTTTCAATGAAGCACATATTACATATTTTTGGTTTTAACACATTCTGTTTACCTCCAGGAATTAATAGAAAAATGAGGCCGCTTCTGTCGTTTGGTGATGCACTGCACTATGACGGTTTGACTTTGGGTGTGATGAATTATGTCGAAAGAAACCAATGGCATCGTTACAGGACAAATGGTTTTTGCTTGTCAAACTGTCCTGTGTGTAAGGATAAGACATTTGAGCAGTTTAATGTTGAGTATGATAAGAAGGATATACTGCACATTGCAATAAAAATTCACGAGGCATGGGAGAGTCATGGAATATTTATGGATATCAGAGAAGCCATAATAAATGATCGTTTAGAAGAAAAGATAAATGAGAAATATTTTCTGGAGCAAAACATGAAGACTCTATTGCAGATTAAGCTGAAAGTTGATTAAATTGCATGAAGAAGTGAAATTTGTTGAAGCGTTGTGTTAAGAGGGATTATAGTGTCCAATAGAGATCAAATGAACAAATTAATAAAGCAGATTACACGTATCAGATGGACATTAGAAAATTATAAAGATACACATCTAGAAGATATTAAAGACAATATACCAAGAGCCTGTATTGTTTTGCCTGATGGCAAGATGCTGGGGATGGGTTTCGCAACTCATATGCACGGTGATCCGGGAGGATTTAAGAGTTTGGGTTTTAAAGAGTATTATGATTTTTACGATTTGCCTAAAGAAAAAAGAAATGATTTTTTAGATAAGGGTTTAATAGTTTTTAATGAAATATTCACTGGGAATCTCACAGAACTGTCGTTTGAAGAATTAGAGAAAATGTATAAATTATTACTAAAAGGGTTAAAGGAATTGGCAGATGAAATAAAACAGGATAAGAACAAAACAAAATAACTGAAGGTATTATTTTAGGTTGAAACAAGAATGGTTTATCTTATCGAAAATGTTTGAGATTTTTGTTGAAGAAGAATTAAAGAAAAATAACGTAAGGCGTTAGGATATGACAAAGAATCAAGAATTACTTATGAGAATTGAAGAACAAAGACTAAAACTACAAACTGAGCAAGCAAAAAATCTTAATAAAATAATAGATAAAGGATTGCCTTTGGTAGAAAAATATTTTACTTCAAAAATAGAAAAATTAGAGGCTCCACGATTTAAGTGGATGTTTGTTATATTTGGTGCAATATTATTCATTTCCATTGGATTAACAGCATTCTTAACCTATCATGGTAAAATAAGTTCTGAAAACTTTACATTTTTGTTGGGTATCTTAATTGGTTCGATAATTACACTAATCGGTGACGTAATAATCAACATGGGGAATAATTAATATGGCAAAAGAAAACTACTCTGGATGGTCAATGCCTGAATTAATTAAAGAAATTAGGAAACTCAAGAAAAGAAAAAAATACGGAATAGTGTGGGAAAACAAACCAGAACAAGTCGCTGAATTATGTAAGGAAAAACTGCCTGTTCTTGAAGAAGATAAAGGAAAGGAAGTTAAGGGTGATGAAAAAAAGCCTGTAAATATTTTGATAGAGGGTGACAATTATCATGCTCTATCTGTTTTGAATTATACACATAAAGGCAAAATTGATGTAATTTATATAGATCCCCCTTACAATACTGGAAACGGTGAAGGCTTCAAATATAACGATAAGAGAGTTGATAAGGAAGATGCATATCGACACAGCAAGTGGCTTTCTTTTATGGAAAAGAGGTTAAGATTAGCTAAAAATATAATGAGTAGAAGAGGGGTTATTTTTATTTCAATAGATAATAACGAGTTTACACAGCTTAAAATGTTGTGTGATGATATTTTTAATGGAAATTTTATTGGATGTTTTGTTTGGAGAAAAAAGGCAGGAGCCGGTGCCGATTCAAAATTAATTTTTTCTCAACATGAGTATATTTTATTTTATGCAAAGAACATAAAAAACCTTGATAGATTTTTTCAACCGTTAACTGAAAAACAAAAGAAAGAATACAAAAATCCAGACAGTGATGCAAGAGGGGATTGGGCCCCTACAGACTTATCTGCGCCCTCTTCGGACACAGATGATTCAAGGTTATATGAGGTGGTGTGTCCAACAGGTAAAAAATGGCTTCGAAGATGGTCTTACACAAAAGCGAATATGCAAAAATTAATAGAACAAAATCTTGTTTGGTTCGGGAAAGATGGAAATTCTATGCCTAAGAGAAAAAGGTTTTTATCTGAGAAGCAGGGATTAGTCCCACGTTCATGGATTGATTTCGTTCTCACATCAGATGGGAAAAGGGATTTTGAAAATATCTTTGGAAAAGATAATAAATTATTTGAATATCCGAAACCAGTTTTACTGATGAAACACTTTATTAAGATTGCAAGTTCAAAAAAGTCAATTATTTTGGATTTTTTTGCTGGAACAGGAACAACTGGGCAAGCTGTTTTGGAACTTAACAGAGAGGATAATAGTAGCAGAAAATTCATTCTCTGTACTAACAATGAAAATAACATTTCTACAGAAGCATGTTATCCTAGAGTTAAAAAAGCAATCACAGGTTACACAAATCTCAAAGAAGAAATAGTCATGGGTTTAGGAAGTAGCCTAAAATACTTCAAAACAGATTTTGTTGACGCTGAGCCGACAGACATAAACAAGAAGAAAATCGTAGATAAGTCAACAGAAATGCTTTGCTTAAAGGAAGATTGTTTTGATGAAGTTAAGAAGGAAAAAGAATATAGAATATTCAGAAATAAGGGTAAATATCTAGGGATTATTTATGATGATGAAGGAATTGAACCATTTAAGAAAGAATTAAAGAAATTAAATAAAAGAGTCATTGTCTATATATTCTCTCTCGATGAGAGTGCAAGAGAGGAGGAATTCGAAGTTATGGCTGACTTGGTTGAATTAAAGCCAATTCCGGCGGTAATATTAAATGTGTATAAGAGGTTATTCAAATATGTATCATCCTAGCAAATATCAAGAACATAACGATTCTTTAGATCGATTCGTAAGAAAGTTTAATGAGGTTTCTAAAAAAAGAAACGGTCAAATCCTTATTGAGATTCATAAACAAGAGAATTTTATAGATGATGCAATTATAAAAGATGAAAAGACAGGGAAAAGCATATCTTTTGATTGGGAAAAGAGAGAAAGCTATTATAGTTCTTGTGGCTTTCCTTTTAAAACTTTTGGACAATTTGAAAGAAAAATAATAAAACCAAAAATATTATTATCAATTCAATGCTCTAAATCTGAAGATTGTTTTTGTATTGCGTGGCATTCTGATTTTAAAAAAGAAGGTATTGAGAATATTGGTTCTATTACAGAGACTGGGAACTACGAATATTATGGGAAACGGTTTACAAAAGAGTTTAAGGAAATAAAATACGATGATATGGAACTTCTTTATAATATTTTAAGAAAAGCTTTTGATGAAAATAAACTTAATAAAGATTCATTTTTATGAGGTATTTAAGATGATAGAACTAAAAGATTATCAGAGAAGGGCAGTAGAAAACCTACATAGAAAAGTCGAGTATGCCTTACAGTCTCTAGAAAATGAAGTAGTTATCTTCCAGAGTCCGACGGGTTCGGGGAAAACGGTAATGGTTTCTGAGATGCTTAAGAAATTAGTAAAAAGCAGAAAAGACGATAAAAAATTCTCTTTTGTTTGGGTTTCTGTAAGAATGTTACATGAACAGAGCAAAGAGAAATTAGAAAAATATTATGAAGATGACAGATTACTTCAATGTTCTTATTTTGAAGATTTAGAAGATAGAAGGATAGGGGAAAATGAGATTTTGTTTATAAATTGGCACAGCATAAACAAAAAAGATATTAATATTTTTGTGAGAGAAAACGAACAGGATAATAATCTAAACAGCGTAATACAAAACACAAAAGAAGAAGGAAGAGAAATTATTTTAGTTATTGACGAGAGTCATCACACCGCAAAATCTGAGAAATCGAGAGAATTAATCGAAGTAATTGGGCCAAAAGTAACAATAGAAGTTTCAGCTACTCCTCACTTAAAAGAAAATGTCTCTGAAATTGAAAAAGTCCATTTGAGTGATGTTAAAACTGAAGAGATGATTAAATCTGAAATTTCTGTAAATCCTGAATTTTTGAACATTAAAGTTGAATCTAAAAGCTCTGACGAGTTGGTTATTGGCCAGGCATTAAAGAAAAGGGAAGAATCAGCAAAAATGTATAAAGGAGAAGGCTCTAACATTAGCCCTCTTGTTTTGATTCAACTTCCAGATAAAAAAAGCAATCTGATAACCAAAAAGGATGATGTTCTGAAAATTCTGAAAGATAAATTTAATGTAACTGAAGAAAATGGGAAACTTGCCGTATGGCTTTCTGAAGATAAATCTGATACTTTGGCTAATATAGAAAAAAATGACAATGAAGTAGATGTTTTGGTTTTCAAACAGGCGATTGCATTGGGTTGGGATTGTCCGAGAGCCTCAATTCTTGTAATATTCAGAGAATCAAAAAGCTTTACTTTTACAATTCAGACAATAGGCCGGATCATGAGGATGCCTGAATTGAAATATTATCTCAAAGAGCCAGAACTGAATAAGGGTTTTATATTTACAAATCTGCCAAACATAGAAATTACAGAAGATTATGCAAAGGATTATGTCACTGTTTATGAATCAAAAAGAGATAACGAGAGATATAAAGAAATATCTATCCCATCTATTTTCTTAAAACGACAAAGGGAAAGAACAAGATTATCCGGTAAGTTTGCTGAGATTTTTATGAAAATAGCAGAAGAAACCAACCTAAAGAAAAAAATCACATTTCAACCATCAAGAATAGTGAGCCCGATTATTGCAGACGGAAGGATTGTGGATATAGATAAAACTGGAGAAATTGAGCATAAAGGAACAATAGAAGTTAGACTTAATCATACTGAATTGCAAAACCAATTTGATAAATTTATAGTTCAAAACTGCACTCCCTATGCTCCTACTGATTCAAGTGATAGAATGAAAACAGCAATTTATCAGTTCTTTAACAAAAAGTTCAGAATGAAAAAATACGACCCTCAAGCCCAAAGAATAACTTTAGGAAAAGAAAATGTACATGCATTTGTAGATACGATTAATTTAGCGAAAGAGAAGTATAAAACAGAAGTTGTTGAACAATTAAGCGAAGTTAGAGAAAAGAAAGAAATTCCAAAATGGGAAGTTCCTGTTATTGTGAGTTACAATAGCAGATACAAAAGAGAATCCCATCCAAAATCAATAGTGAAGCCATTTTATACAAGAAAACCGAGCGAACCCGAACAATTATTTATGGAATTATTAGATAATTCTGATAAAGTTGAATGGTGGTTTAAGAATGGAGAAACAGAAATAAAATATTTTGCTGTCTTATACAAAGATGAAAACGGTTTTGAAAGAGCATTTTATGTTGATTTTATTGTGTGGTTTAAAGACGGAACTATTGGGCTTTTTGATACAAAAAGCGGAATGACCGCAAAAGATGCGAAATATAGAGCAGAAGGATTACAAGAATACATTCAGAGAAATAAGGATAAAAAACTCTGGGGAGGAATTGCGATTTATGTTAATGGCACATGGAGATACAACGATAAGGAAAAATATGAATATAATCCTAATGATTTATCAAGTTGGAATATTTTAGAGATTTAGTGATAAAAATGATGGAAAAAAAGAATAATATTGCCGAGAATAATCATACAAAGAACATTTCCACAGCATTATCTTTAGTTGAGAATGAATTAAATTATGAAGAAAGGCGAAATGAATGGTTGAATAAAAAAGCTGCAACATATATTGGTTTTTCATCCATAGTGATGGCATTAATGCTTAATGATAATATTAAAAACGCTCTAGAAGGTCATATATTTAGAATTCCTTATATATGGGTATACGATTTAGGTATATTTCTTATTTTTATTTCTATTTTTACTTCAATTTATGCATATAGAATTAAGTCATTTAAAAGACCAAGCGTCAATAATCAGGGTTTGTTAAAAGATGAAATAATAGAACAAGATAATCAAAGATTTGAACAAACAATTATAAAACATTATTCTAAGATTATAGAATCAACTGCGGAAGTGAATCAGACTACTGCCGCCACTATAAAAAGGGCAGCCTATTTTTTTGTAATAGGGATGTTTTTAATTATGATTTCATTTTTTTTAAGGTGATTATGTGGAAGTGAAAAAAAAGAGAATATCGGATGTACCAGATATAGAACCGAGGACAGTGGATGCAGGAGCAAAACCCAAAAAGAATAGACTATCCAATATAGAAGATTGATATCGATCTTCAGAGAATACACAAAAAGAAATAGAATATTTTGATGGTGATAGTGTGTTGTTTCACGACATTTGATAAAACACATTCATTTGTATAGTTCTGCTTATACCCCAATGCCGTATTACCATAATCAGATATGGCAGATATAACATTCAATACCATAATGCCTATACTTGGAGCAATAATATAACCTTTCTATGGCGCATTGGTCTACTACGCATCCGCCAACTGTTGGGCGGAGTAACTGTAGGTGTCCAGCCTGTCCAATATAAAGTGTAGTGTAATAATTGAGAATAGTAACCACCACAGAAAGAAATAATAGTTTATAACCCCAAAATGCACTCATGGTCTATGTTTATGATGATAAGATAGCTGATAATGCCAACCTTCTGCAAGAAAACATAACAACCGAGTTGAGCAACGCAGAAATCAAAGGCAGAATTCAAGAAGCGTTAGATCACATCGGGTTAAACATTTCATTATCATACAAAGAAGAGGCACTTACCGACACCATAAAGACTTATGCCATTGATAAACAGGTACTTAATAAGATATATCAGGGCAAGCTTGATATGTATGAGAAGATTGAGGTCACTTTTAACTCAAATTCGAAATTATGCAATATGTATCGCAGGGATATAGTCATATTATCATTTATGGTCAAACTTATGAAATGTATTATGGTTTGCTCGAAACGCATATCATCTGAAGAAGCCAATGGTCGAAAATATGAAGCAATAGCTATTTTTTCAGGTGATAAGCCGTTGGGCAATAAAAGTCCGGCGCTGTTTAAGATGAAAGATAAGAGAGTGGATGAGTGGACAACAGGTAAATAATGTTTTGTGTTTATATAAAAAGTGGTTTGATGGTGACGATTTTATGGACTTCCACAACATGGTTTTTTGGCATAACGTGGTGACTGTGGTGAATAGCCTGCGTAAAGGCGATAAAGATTGGTATGTCTTGGCAAGAGAGGTTGATTGTAGTCGAAGTGCATTGATACGCTGCATGTTAAAGCTTGAGAAAGACGGGTTTGTAACAAAAAAGGTATCAAGCAAAGACAAACGGAAATTTGTTTTTAGTCTTAATGACAATGCGTTCCGTGCCTT
>JAUVEK010000048.1 GCA_030594795.1 Candidatus Nanohalarchaeota archaeon
TCTTCAATATTACCGTCTTTGCAGGATTCACTTTCTTTGCAGTCTTCCTGTGTTGAATCTTTTGAAAATACGGCATTGTCCGCGGCACAACACCAAGGATTATCTGTGTCTGCTGTAGCTCCACCACATGCGCACGGCACATTGGTGTTCGCAGCTTCACATGCGCTGTTTGCGCATTCTTCCATCTGACCTTCGCATACAGGACAAGATACACTCTCAAACGTAACATCAATCACAGGTCCGCATAGTACTCCATCTTCAAAAACTACAGCATCATAGCATTTATCAATGTCCATCTCTTGGCCATCTTTTAGCCAGACCCACGCCTGATCCCCGCAGTCTGCATGAGATTCATTTCTTAGTTCCACTAAATATTCTGTACCACAATCACCAGTACAGCCTTCCTCTTTGGCTAGTATGGTGGATAAACTGTGAATCTCCAGCCAGTCGGGATCTCCGTGACTATGACATCCAGGAATTGGAACTGTTGCACAATTTCCATGTCCGTCGCAGGAACATGGAGGTGTTGTACAGCCGGTATTTGCATAGCATGCCTCGTCTGTTTCACCTTCAGACACAGGAGTTTCGCCGCAGCCGTGGGTGCATGTGGGTTCCATGCATATATTGTCGTCACAGCCAGTTGCGTCTGCCGGGCAGTTCTCGCCAGCTTCGCAGTCACCGTCGGGGTCACCGCCGGTGCAGTTTTCCGGCTCATTGCAATCATTCTTACATATTCTTCTGCATTCAGTAACCAAATCATCTATGTTATCTTCGCATATCTCCTGCTGCTCCAGACAAAAGTTGGCAGGCATTCCCTGCATTGTACATATCTGACCTATAAAAGTGCATATGAATTTCCACATCTCAAAGAGAGTACATGAAGAGCATTCGATGCAGTCGCCGGGGGCCTGAGCAGAGGCGCTGCCTGAAATAAAGAATATACTGGCAACAATAACAAAAAACATCATACAAAATTTATCCATTTTCATTGAAAATCCCTCCTGAAGATTATGCCCTGGTTTTGAATGCAATAGAATGCATTATATAGATAGCATAGTACCATTGTAATATTTGGGTTGAACTCATATATAAAGGTTTTAAGTATTTGCAATTATGGGCTGTCCTGAGAATCATGAAATCCTAGGTGATTGGTTAATTTTAAGGGTTCAGAAGAGAGGCACCTTATTCTTTTGCAAGGACACTTACTTCAAGCCTGCCTATCCTGTAGCTTCCGGTGGCTGAAAATTTGAGCTCGTTGTCTTTTTCCTTCAGGTCATCTGATGTGAATTCCATTGTAAACCATTCTTTCTCTTCCAGATACGGGATGTGATATGTCTTGTCATTAAAATATACTGTAATGCCGCTGTCAAGATTTACTTTCTCGACGAAGAATCTAATCTCCCCGGTCACATTGGCGGTTTCTGCTAATATGGTCCACCACCTGTCTGCGTCAAAGTTGAGCACCTTTATGTTTGATTCGCCGCTGCCGTAATAAGAGACTGTCAGCTCCACGTTTTCAAGGTCATAACTGACGCCTTTTCTTGTCTTAAAGGTTATCAGGTTCTCACCGGGTATCAGGTTTGTGTCTTTTCTTGTGAAATCTTTTTCTATTATATCTCCGGGGAGAGGCCTGCCCTCATAAACTATCTTACTGTTAATTAAAGCGATAAGGTCTGCAAAGCCTTCTGAGTCATCTACTGAATAAGAGATCGTGCCGTGGCCCCAGCCGTTGTACTCGTATGGGAAAATCTCGAATGGGATGACTTTTGTCTTGTCGTCAAACTTTTCTATGACTACGCTGATATCTTTTAGAATGTAAGTTGTCGGTGCCCAGAATTTAGGGCCTGAGCTTGTCGCGGAGATGACGAGCTCGTTGTCGTCTTTCATGTCTTCTACGACAAGTGCAAATTTTCTCGGGTATGTGATGTTATTGTATATTTCCTCCCCGTTTAAAAACAGGCAGAGACTGCCGTAATCGTTCATGTCAGCGACGCTAAATTCTATTACTGCCTTGTCTGCGTCGCTGCCTGAGAATCTGATGGTTTTCGAGGCTTTTACAAACCAGCTGTTTTTGATGGTTGCTGTATCTTCTTCAAATGCATTGTTTTTGCCTAAAGTGTATCCGACTGTGAATGTGCCGAGTTTTATGGTTCTTGCGCGCGAGGTGATATGGCCTATGTCGCCAAGGGCATCGGAAGTGTAAATCATGCCTTCGTCTATTGTTTTTTTGTCATCTGCCTGGTCGCCCGGCATCTGGCCAAGGACTACGAGTGCAAGTGCAAAGATGAATAGCCCGACTGCAAGTACCTTAACGAAATCTTCCATAGTATCGTTATTATTTTAAGATTAGATAATATATATATGTGTGGTATAGAATGAAACTGCTGAAAAAGGATTTGAGGCATGAGACCAAAGTGAAGCCTGAGAACCCGGATGATTTGTGGAATCTTAAGAATATTGTTCGCTCGGGGGATGTGGTTGGCGCAAGGACGCTTCGGACGCTCCAGACGTCTGACAAGGGTGAGAAGCGGCCTGTGTACCTGAAGCTGCGGGTGGAGAAGGTTTCGTTTGATGATGAAGGGGGCAGGCTGCGGATACAGGGCAAGATTATATCAGGACCGGATGATATCCAGTTCGGGTATCACAGCCTGTCGGTTGAGCCTAATGATGTCATTTCTATTGAGAAGGAATGGAAGAGGCATGAGGTTCTTTGCCTGAATGAGTCACTGAAGTACAAGGGGCTGAAGGTCCTTATATGCGTGCTTGATGAGAGGAGGGCTGATGTTGCTCTTGCGACTGAGGTGAAAATTAGTAACAAAGCCTCGATTTCTGCCAAGGGAGGGGGGAAGCTGTATGGAGGTGAGTCTCCGCTTGCGTATTATAGTGAGGTTATTTCTTATCTTGATGAGAATAAGGATGCTGTGGATAAGATAATTGTTGCGGGGCCGGGATTTACTAAGGATAACCTGTATGGTGCTGTGAAGGATGCTAAGCTTAAGGGGAAGATTATTCTTGAGGTTTCGAGTGTTACAGGTAAGACCGGGATCAATGAGGTTATCAAGAGAGGAGGGCTTGAGAGGGTGATGAAGGAGAGCAGGATCTCTTTTGAAACAGGGAAGGTGGAGTCGTTTCTTTGTGAGCTTGCGAAGGACAGCGGGCTTGTTACTTACGGGAAGAAGCATGTTATGTGTGCGGTTGAGGCTGGGGCTGCGTCTGAAATTCTGGTTTCTGATAAGCTTGTCAAGGAGAGGGAGATTGAGGATATGCTTGATATGCAGAAGAAAGTTGGGGGGCGGATGTGTATTGTTGGTTCTGCGCACGAGGCTGGTGAGAAACTGTATGGTCTTGGCGGGGTTGCTGCGTTTTTGAGGTATAAGATGAAGTCTAGTTAGTGTCGAGCTTGTTTAGGATGTTTTGCAGATTTTTTTTGAGTTCGAGTGCATCAGGGTCTTTGGGGTCCTTTGTTTCTATTTTGTCGAGCATTTTTTTGGCTTCAATTATTGATTCTTTTTCATCGTCACTCAAGATGGATGGGTCTACAATGTCAAGGTATTCTTTAAGGTGTTCAACTGAAACGCTGGTGATGTCTTTGATGTAATTGTTTGTGTCGTCTATGCTTTTTTCGAGAATTATTTTGTTCTCTTCTGTGGGGTTGTCGACGTAACTGTTCATGTTTCCGAGCATTGTGTCTGTGTGCGCCATTGCACTGTTCATGATGAGCGCAACCATGCCGAAAAGGCTTATGAAGAGTACTGATGTAACTGTGGTTCCTGCAATTATGGATGTAAGATTCATTGTATCACCTCTTAGTGTTACTAATAAATAGTAACTCATCTTTATAAAGTTATCGGTTATGGGAGAAAAAGAAGGAAAAAGCGTCAGGGGAGGGATTTTCAGAACCAAAGAATTGAAATGATATCTTGTGCGTTCATTTGAACCCTCGAGTCCTTGCGGACAGTAACTTAGCAGGCTACCGCCATACCGAGCTAGGCGACCCTGACACCTGTAAAATCAACTTTAAATCAAAACTTTTAATAATGTTCCCACACCAATAAATATAAAGTTTGCTACGCTATTAGTGTATAACTGGTTATGAAGAGGTGCTATTGTATGGTTGTCAATGAACAGGAAATGAGTGAAGTTGTAGGGAAAGATATTTTTACTGATAAAGGCTCTTACTGCGGTAAGATCGCTGATGTTGAGTTTGATCTTTCGAAGTTCAGGCTGCGGGCCATTGTGGTTGATGCTGCCAAGGGGTCTTATCTTGCGGGGGTTGTCGGCGGCAAGAGGGGTGTCATTATCCCGTACCCGATGATTCGCGCTATTGATGATATCGCGATTATCAAGCATATTTCTGCGCCTGAAGCTATGGAATAATGGGTTTTTGGTGTTTGGAGAAGAGTGTTCTTATTTTGGTTATTCAGGGGTATCTATGTTTTTGCTGCCCTGATGATCTTGTTTGTGTATACTTTTGGGACTACTGGATAAGAATTTAGTTTCAGGCTCAGTTCGACGTCTTGTGGCTTTTTCAGGGTGTTTCTGACAAGAACTGCGCATTCGCAGTTGTATATCTTTTTTTTCATGCCCGGAAAATCGTAGGTTTTTTCTTCAAGTGCGGATTTGAGAGCTATTGCGCATAGCTCGTCTTCAAGTCCCTTTTTTCCAAGCCGTCCCAGGGGGACCAGGGTTACGTGGCCGGTGTGGTGGTTTTTTATGTATTCTTTGCAGGCATCAAGGTTTACAAATGATGCAAGGATTATGTCTGATGCCTTGTCTGCGTTCAGTATTGCCTGTGTGGCATTGTTTGTCCTGATGACTATCTTTTTTCCTGTGAAGTCCTTATTGTAAAGTTCTCCCGGGGAATTGTTGTAATGGAATGAGTCATGAACATGGCCGTGCTCGCCTTCGCCGATGAGGACGTATCCCCTGGATTCGTATTGCTTGGCGTCTTTTGGGGTGGTGAGTGGTATTATGAGTTCTGCGTTGTTTTTCAGGAGAATCGGTATTGTGGTGCAGGCCCGAAGAACGTCGATTATGACTACAATGCCTTTAGCATCTTTTGAGCCTTCGACTAAACTCCGGGTTTTGATGAGCATGGATTGATATTTGGGGTATATCATTAAATTTGTGAGTCCCATAATTTTTCAGGTTCTTATTTCGCCGACGAAGTTTTTTAGCATTAATTTCCTGATTGTTTTGGGGTCATGCCCAAAATTGCCATAGAGCCACATCAGTTTCACCAGTGCTGTTTCGCCTGTCATGTCAAAGCAGGGTATTGCGCCGGCGTTCATTGCTTTTTGCCCTACCTCGTACAGATTCATATCAACTTCACCGAAAGTGTTTTGAGTGGTGACGAAGACGGGGATGCCTTTCTTTGTCAGCATCTCTATTTTTTCTATGAGTGAGTTTTCGATAAAAGGAATGTTTCCCGGACCGAATGCTTCTATTATTATGCACCTGAAACCTGTTAATTTATCAAAAACAGAGGGGTTGAATCCGGGGTGAATCTTCACCAGAAAAATGTTGTTGTCTTCTATTCCTGATAAGACTTCCAGTTTTTTGCTGTTTTGTGTGTGTGAATTGAGATATTTCTTTTCAAAGACTATTTTTCTTTTGCTGTTGTCTTTCAGGGTTCCTATCATTTCGCCGATCAGATGAAAGTTGATGCTTGAATAAACGTCGAGATTCTCGTTTGTTATTCTTGTTGCCTCGTTTGTTATTTTTCGCGCTTTAGTGCCTTTGATTATTTTGCCATGGAAAGCTATGCAAACCTCATTTATGCCTGAGGAAGCGACAATGACTGAGTCTGTAAAATTCTTTTTTGCGTCGCTTCCCCTGCCTATTGCTTTTACGCTTCCGGTCAATACAACCGGCTTTTTGAGATTCTGCAGCATGAAAGAAAGAGCTGCTGCGGTGTATTGCATCGTGTCTGTGCCGTGGATTATTACAAAACCATCGTATTTGCCATATTGCTTCGCGATTTCTCCTGCTATTTCGGACCAGTGGTGCGGCTGCATGTTTGTGCTGTCGATGTTAAAGAGCATCTTGCTTTCGATATCTGCTATCTGCGCGACTTGCGGGAAAAAAGAAATTAATTCCCCTGTTTTGTATGCCGGCCTCAAGCCTTCTTCTGTCTTTACTGATGCTATTGTTCCGCCGGTTCCTATTACTAATATTTTTTTCTTTGCCAGAAAAATCATCCCTTTAATGTATTTCGTTCAGAACAACCAGTGTGTGCGTGTTTGCAACACCATCCATATCCCGAAGTCTGTTTATTATAAACCCGTTTAATTCATCTATATTTTTTGCATGAATCCTGATTATTATGTCTGTCCCGCCTGCAACAATACTTGCTTCATCAACGAGAGGATTCTTTTTTATATCTTTTGCCAGCTTTGCCTGGGATATTTTTTTGCATGATAGTGTCCTGTATTCAACATTTATCATCACATATGCGCTAATGTTTATACCCAGCTTTTTATTGTCAACCATTGCGCAATAGCGTGTTATTATTCCATTCTCTTCCAGCTTTTTGATCCTGTTGTGTACTGTTGTTACCGGCATTCCTGTTCTCTGCGATATCTCCTGTGTTTTAAGTTTTGCATCTTTCTTTAAGAGTGCCAATATTGCCAAATCTTTTTCATTTATGTCCAACATTGTGGAATAATATTCCATAAATAATATAAATCTTTGTATTTTTTAAAGGATTAAGTTTTTATATTTTAAAATGTCTAAAATGGTCATGAAAAGTGAAACATTGGATTTCCTTGCAGAAAAGCCACGGGTTGCCGGCAGCAGGAGGAATGAAGAAATTGCAGGGTTTCTTTTGGATAAATATTCTTCTTTAGGTTATGATGTGAGTGTTGATGAACACCGTTTCATGGGATGGAAGCTACTTGAGGAGCCGCAGTTCTCTTTTTTGAAGCCGAAAAGAAAGAAGGCAGCTACAACGCAGATGGTCTGGTCGGGGTCTACGGAAGGGAAGTTCAGGGGGAAACTGGTTTCTTCGGGGGTACAGCTGACTTTCGAGGCGTACCCGTTTAGGAAATATTCAATTGTAGATGAAGATGGTAAAGAACAAGGGTATGTTTTGACAAGACCGGATATGGTATGGCTCCAGTCCCTGACAAATGCAATGGATAATATGCCCTGCTGCCTGATAGATACAAAATCATGCAGGCAGATAGAGAGGTGGCAAAAGCAGGGAAAGGAAATTGAGGCGGAGTTCAGCATAAAGACGAAGTATATGCCAAACACGGTTTTGAGGAATGTTATTGCTACAAAAAAGGGGCGTGCAAAAAAGGAAATTGTTGTGTGTGCGCATTATGACTCTGTCCCTGATTCTCCCGGGGCGAATGATAATGCCTCGGGGACGCTGGTTCTTCTTAAGCTGGCTGAGGTGCTGTCAAAAGAGGATTTCAGACATACTATAAGGCTTGTTTCGTTTGATGCTGAGGAGTGGAATAAGCAGGGAGCATATATGTATGTTGAGAAAAGAAGGCAGAAGGTGAGTGAGAATAAGGCTCGCCTTGGTACGAAAACTGCCAGGTATCTTAAGAAGCAGACTGAGCTTGATAAGATAAAGGCGGTTGTTAATATAGATACTGTGGGGGCCGGGAAGACCATATATAATATATGCTCTAAAAAATACGCTGGCCTGGTCAAGGCAAGTGCGAAAGAGTCGGGGATGAATGTCGAGGTCAGAAGCGGATACAATGCCCCGCAATTTGACGGGTGGGCTTTTCATGTGGAAGGGGTTCCTGTGATTCATTTCGGGGTGTATCCGTACAAGTATTTTCATACGCCTGAAGATACGAAGGAGAAAGTAAACCTGAAACTTATAGATGATGTTGCCGGGTTGATTGAGAAAATTGTGGATTCCCTGGATAAGGATTGATTGATGCGGCTGTGGTGTTATGTGTACAATTGGCGCTGCTTTCTCTTTGAATGCAACGTATGTGTTTAAGAACAGGGACCTGAGCCAGAAGGTTCTAATGGATGGCCCTGAAATTAGGGAGGGGAAGCATAAGTATATTGCTTTTCCCAGGCCCGGTGGGGGCATCTGGTTCGGGGTTAATGAAATGGGTGTTGGTCTTACTGCTTCTGATGCGCATGTGACTAAAAGCTATCCTGTAGAGAAAGATGCAGGGGATAAGATAACCAGGATTTATGAGGATATTGTTGGGAATGCCTCTACACTGAAGGAAGCTGAGGAAATTATGACCGGCTCATTTGAGAAAATGATAAAGGTCCCGGATATGGTGATTGTTACTGATTCGAGGAAGGCATGTGTTTATGAGTATACGCCTGAAAAGCAGGCTATTGTAAGAAGGGTGAAGGGGTGTTTGCTTAGGGCGAATTCTTTTTTGGTGCTGAAAGGGGTTCCCTGCAGGAAAAAGGATTTGAGTTCGCACCTGAGATACGAGAGGGCAAGAGAGATGATTTTTAAGAGAATTTCCCTGGCGCAGGTTAAGAAAATGTTGAGGGACCATAAGAATGGGCCGGGTGAGAATTCAATTTGCAGGCACGGGAAGAAAGAGGGGGAGTATACGACGCAGTATTCGGCTGTAGCTGAGATAAAAAAGAGGGTGATTAATGTTTATTATGTAGGGAATAAAAATCCGTGCATGGGAGAGTATGAGAAGATCAGGATTAGGCGAAGAGGTCATTAGGTTGTTTTTCTTTTTAGAACAATCTTAAGCTTTATATTCTGGGAAGACGTATAATGGGCTATGATGTTTCACAGGCACAAGATGAGAATTAACAGAATCGGGCGCTTGTCCATATCTGTATTTCTGTATACGTTCGCGATTGCCATAATATGGCCGATGTACCCGCTTTT
>JAUVEK010000114.1 GCA_030594795.1 Candidatus Nanohalarchaeota archaeon
CTCATCATCATCCCACGCCTGCGCAAAATACCACACTCTCTTCTTATCCTTGATAAGTTTAAGGGCATCAAACGAATGAACGCAGAACATAGAATCCGTGCACTCCTCAAGAACCGCCCCGACTTCAGGATTAGTCTTGAAGCTGTAGGAGACGCAGTCACAAAGCCTGCGAACAACATTATACTGCTCAACTGCCTTCGACCTGCTCAAAACAAAAACAGCATTATCTAGCACTTCTTATCTCCTCTCACAAGTTTATCCTCCTTCTTCCCATTGCGCTTCTTCGCACTCAGGAACCCCTCTTTTTCCAGTATCTCAAGCGCATGCACCATTGCAATCGGGAACGTGATAGACACATCACCTATAACTGTCGCAGCATCAGAATCATCCTTGATCTTCCCCCAGCTCTTCGCCTCCTGCGTGGTAGCCCCGCTCATGCTCCCGGAAGTATGCCGCGCAGTCGTCATATACACAGCATAATCCGCCCCCCCGTTCAGGAGGCACGCAAGGATTGCATGATGCTTCGAGATGCTCCCCCCGAGGCATATCAGCCCCTTCACATCATCATGGCTCACGCAAAACAGGATATTCGAAAAATCCTTGACAACATCAACAACAAAATCAGGATGGTCCTGCTGGAACATGAACAGGTGGAACCCGAAAGCCCCGTCAGTGACCGCCGGGCAGAACACAGGCACGTCATTCCTTGCTGCCTGGTAAAGTATAGAATTTTCATCATCAATCATAAGCCCTATCTCCCTGAAAATCTCAGACACCGCCCACCTTTTCTTCTTCAGGTAAAGCTTTTTCAGCATAGGCCCCACAATATCCTCGAACCGCGCATACGACTCATTCCTGATAAACAGGTTCCCCACGCGGTTGATCCCTTCCTCATGCAACGCAACATCATTTGAATTAAAATCCCCGATAATGAACTTCTCGCCATTCGCCTTCATGATATCCTCCTCAATGCCGCCGACAGTAGTGACAATGACATCAGCCATCCCCGTATCAACAATCTGCGCAAAAAATCCCCGAAGCCCTGACGTCACCATATTGGAAGTATACGTAAAAAAAACCTTTGCCCCTGCCTTCTTCATCTTGACAATAGTCTGCACTGCACGCTCAAGCTCGACACTCTGGAACCCCACTTTACTGAGCCCCTGCGCAAGCTCACAGGCGCTCATGCCCTTTTTCCACCTAAAATCGCGCACATATTCCATATTCTTCACATCCGGCTGCCACTACACCTTTAAATAACAGAATTATTTATTAAATCTTTTGGAGTGATCAGTCCCAGGCTATTTCACCACGCCTGACACAGCCTTTCCAAAATACGTAAAATCATTCTCAGTTAACTCTAAGGAGAACCCCGCAAACAATTCTCTCAATTTGTCCCAATTAAACCGTTCGGA
Organism: Candidatus Nanohalarchaeota archaeon; assembly: GCA_030594795.1. Taxonomy (GTDB): domain Archaea; phylum EX4484-52; class EX4484-52; order EX4484-52; family B79-G9; genus B79-G9. The sequence continues at coordinate 1,416 of JAUVEK010000114.1, forward strand.
TATGAATTCCCCATTTACAGTATCTGCGAACGTATAATCCCCCTCACTGGAAACATTGTCAAATCCTAGCAAGTCCCGATAAATCTTTTCCTGAATATCTAGGGCATTTTCTGAATATACACTAAGTAACACCACTCCTCCTAGTTTCAGTATCCTTTTTATCTCCCGGATGGCTGCTTCTTTCTCATAGTTCAGGTTTCCAAGCAGGTTAAATGAAAGTAATACTGTATCAAAACAAGAATCTCTATATGGTGTATCTGTAATTGTCCCAACATAAAGAGGACAGTCTGCTAGAATCTCCTTGCAGCGCTTGACAGAACCCTCACTAATGTCAATGCCGTGAATCTCACCAACCACTCCCTCAAGTTCCTTCATAATTCTCCCTGTGCCGCATCCGGCATCAAGAACAATATCACTTGCGCCAACATTGCCTTTATAAAATTCAATCTCATCTTCAAGATAATCCAAAATTTCTTCAGGAAAGTTAGCATAAAATACTTCCCAATCACTTTTTTGATAAAATGGATTATTATCTCCCATATGCATCACCTATAAGTTATTACTTATTAGAGAATACACACATAACAAACTTTCTATCAAAAAATGGAACTTTTAGAAACATTTAAATACTATTTCACCCATAAATTAACTATTATGAGTGCTTTACTAGACCTGACAGACAAAAAACTGCTCTTTGAACTGGACATGAACGCCCGTTCAACTAATGCAGAATTAGCCAAAACCCTGAAAATAAGCAAACAGTCAGTCCAGTACAGGATAGACCGCCTGCAGCAAAGAAAAATAATCAAGGGTTTCTATACAGCAATAGATTTATCCAAAATCGGCTGTTTACATGTCCGTTTTTTTATGAAATTCAAAGATACAACGCCAGAGATAGAAAAAGAAATCATAGATTATGCCCTGAACAATAAAAAATATGGATGGATTGTGACAATAGATGGTTTATGGGATTTTGGTGGAGCCATGATATTAAAGGACTACATTGAAATAAAAGAAACCACTAACAGCCTCCTCTCAAAATACGGCGCATATGTAGAAAACTATGAAATAAGCATAGCAACAAGAATAGACCATCTCCAGAACCGCTTTCTTCTTGGCACCGAAGAAGGCAGTGAATTCCACATTGGAGGTCCGCAGGAAGACGTCAGGCTTGATGAACTGGATAAAAAGATTCTTTTGATTTTGTCTCAAAACGCAAGGCAAAGGCTCAGCGAAATAGCCGCGAACCTGGACGAATCCTACAAAGTAATCTCCTACAGGATAAAATCACTGCTAAAACGAGGCATAATAAAATGTTTCAGGGCAGACCTCGACTACAATGCCATGGGATACACTCATTACAAGATTTTCATCAGCCTGAAGGATTTCACACCCCAGAAACTAAAGCAACTCAAAGCCTTCATTAAAATGAGCCCATACACAATATACATAACAGAAGCAATAGGCATGGCGGAGCTTGAATTCGAGATTGTGATGAATGATTATCACTTATTCCACGACTTCATGCACCAGCTAAAGACAGAATTCGCATCAATAATAAAGACCTACAACACAGTAGTCTTCTACCGCTTCTACCAGATAAATTATCTCCCTTCCTTATGATTATTTGCTAATCGCATCCGCCGGGCAAGCCTCAATACACTTCCCGCAGTCAGTGCACTTATCATTCACATGAGGCACGCCGTCCTTCTCCTCGAGCGCCCCATTCGGGCACACGCTGATGCATGCGAGGCATCTCAGGCACTTCTCTTCATCAATCTTTATCATAAAATCACTCCTCCTTTTGGATATTCACAGGCAATACTATACCCTAAATTATTAACTGCGAAATTTAAATTACTTAAGTATAATGAACAAACAAGATATATATTATTTCACAAAAATACATAAAATATAAGGAAAAATCAGATGATAACATGAAAATAGCAGTCATAAGCCACGACAAGGCAGCCCAAAAAAGAATCGAAAACAAACTGCAAGACCCCTGTTTTGAACCAGACAAAAAATCCCCTGAAATAATCTTCGTATACGGCGGCGACGGCTCACTCCTCTACTCAGAAAGACAATACCCCGGAACCCCGAAAGTCGCGCTAAAAGGCAGCGCAACCTCAAAAACCCACTTCTATGATGAAAACCTCCTCGACAGGATAATTACAGAAATCAAACACAAAAAATACATCATACAGGAATACTCAAAACTCACGGCAGAATTCAAAAACAGCAAGCTCGAAGCCCTGAACGAGATACAGGTCCACAACAAACACCCCTTTGTGGCAGTAAGATTCAACCTCTACATAAACGGAATCCTTAAGCACGAAAACATTGTAGGCGACGGCGCATTAGTCAGCACCCCCTTCGGCTCCACTGCATACTACCACTCAACAGGCGGCAGCCCATTCGAAAAAGGCCTCGGCCTCGGCTTCAACAACCCCCACGAGAGAACCGGAAATTACACCATACCCGAAAACTCGACAGTCACAATAGAAATCAAACGCGGCGAAGCGCTCCTCATATGCGACAATGACAAAAAAATGATCATCCTGAAACCAGAAGACAAAATCACAATCAAAAAAAGCAAAAACGTCGCAAGATTTTTAAGATTTCCCGGCTTACACG
>JAUVEK010000120.1 GCA_030594795.1 Candidatus Nanohalarchaeota archaeon
AAAGGATATAAGTTTGTGTTGACAGACAATGACACAGGTATGGGGAATCTGGTTGAGGACTATGACTCAATCTATTTTGATTCAGATAATAATGGCACTTATGATAAATATGAGGGTCCAAAGTCTGTAAGCAATGCAATAAACGTAAGTGGAGAAATGTGGATTTTTTCATCGATTCATAATGGCACTTATGATGTCGAGTTTATTCGCGGGGAAGATATCCTGAAGTACAGAAAAAAAATAAGCAGCACACTATATATCAATAACAGGCAGACGAACATATCAGTTCGTGCAAGAACCAATGAGTCAGAGATAATTGACCTTGATGTACTGATAATACCAAGATACATGAACCTTGTCCATCCTAAGATGAAGCGGAAGCTCAACGAGTTCCTGGATAATAAGAAGTCAATAATTGAAGTTGCAAACATAACGAAAGACAATCTTGATGAAGTACAAAGAGAGATATTCGGCCTCCGCTCAGCGGATTATGATACTGTGCCCCCAGCAGATGGTAATATATTCATAAACCCCGTGAATGCTTCAGAAGAGACCTATGACGTTAGCAAATATTTCTATTTCACGAACATGAACATTAAATCATCCATCAAATATCGTAAACTGAACATGTCATGGATTCACAGCGGTCCTACCAAATACGATTATAATTGCTACCTGCCGGATTCAGACATTTACCTGGGCTATGTAAACTGCACAGATATGACGAGCCTTTGTACGACCCATACAATAGACGGGATAATAAGCTATGTAAATTTGACAAAGAATGTATATTGCAAAATAGGAACAGAACATAGTCCTGACACTTACTATTACGCAGAGATTGACATAAGAAAAAGAAACTATTCTGCTCTGGTTGTGAATACGATAGGTTCCGGGTATGATGGAGTATTTATAGATTTGAACCGGGACCGTAACCTTACAAATGACGGCGGCAGGATAAGTGCAGGCGACACATTCAAAATAGACACGACAAACTTTACATTGAGAAAAATAAGTGAAAACGGAAGATACATTGAAACCAGGCCTGTGTCAGAGCACAAGTTTGCAGACACACATCCGGACAAACTATACTCTATACACAATGACACAGGATACATTGTGCTTGAGCAATCTACAGAATATAATAGCACTACTTACAGTATCGGCGATATGACAACAGTGATTACAGCAGGAGGTGCAGGCTGTACATCTGGCCTGCTCACTGGAAGTGGCTATAAAAAGGGTTCCTGGGTATCACTTTCGTTTACAATAACAAACATTTCAAAGGGCTTTAATGTCCTCAATATTGACCTGAACGGCGATAGTGCGTGCAATGATTTGGATGAGGGCCCGTTTTACACTGGTGACCTTGTGAGAGTGGGACCCGAGTATTACCGGATAGATATCGCCAGCGACGGCTCAAAAGTAGACTGGACACTGAAAGAGCGCTGGAAAGTACCCTCAGCAATAGTCAACCATAAAAGCGGCTTAAGAAAAACCGTATGGATGAGGGAGATTACATCTGATGATGAGTGGCATATTCTCCGCTCAATACTTCTATGGTCCCTAAACCATAAATCAGAGTTAGTAAAAAGTTCGATATCTTCAGAATCAGTACTCGTAAAAAGCACATTTATTGAAAATAAGGATATGTTCCAGCCCTATAAAGTGCATTTCAGGACAGGTTGATAAACATGTACAAAGAATCTAAACAAAGGAAAGGCCAGTTCTTCATAGTTGGCGCAGTAACCATCATTATTATTTTGTATATGCTAAGCAATACTCTTACCCAGAGTACGAACATAAATTGTGCAAGTGTGCAGGATAATAATCCCGTATGGATGATTGAGGAGACTGAGAAAGGTTTATACCATATCACGAAAAAGAACCTGACAGAGAGGAATGATATTGACAACTTCATTGAAATGCAGAAAGAGGTCGCAAAGGAAAACGGCTATAATCTCGGGTTTGATTTGATTTTCCGTTCGTATAGCAATGGTACTTTTCCAGTTTATACTATTTCGCTGGAATCGAATGAATTATACATTTCAAAGGAGAATCAACTGATTCCTTATTATGGGCATTGTGAAAATGGTCTTATCTGCATTCCATTATTTGCGGGATACAGCGATGCCTGCTGTAAAGCTTATGGTCTATGCTGTTAGTATCATTTAATAGTGAGATATATATTTAAATGATCTTATTAATAATTATTGTCTATGCGAATCATACAATTATTATTGGTATCTATGATTATAGTTATAGCTATCTCAGGTTGCGCAGACTCAGGCATTGATGCAGAAAACAGAAATGAACCAGCAATATCAGATGACTCTTCCGGGAATACAGACCTGGGTGTTAACCAGGCGCTAAATCAGAATCCGAAAAAGCTGACTGACTTTCAGATAGAAGCATGCAATGCTGCTGACAAGGCAGGTACATGTGATACAAAGCTAAAGCAGCTTGGAATCGTATCAAAAGAAGATTGCTGCATTTCGCTATATAAATGTTGTGAACATAGACCTTTGGGATAATTTGTTGACAGATAGAAATGACTGCTACGCAAAATCAGAGAAAATTTTGCACTAATCAACGCCAACGCAGAGCACTATAATTTGATACTTGTTATGGAGACATTGTTTATGAGTCTAAAATTTCTGTTCCAAAGTATGGCTCAAGGATTTTAGCTTTAAAACGCTAAAGATCATTGAATTGCATGATATTAGGTGGATTCCAAGCTTTTTATTCCTTAAATGCAATAAAAATTCCGCTATCCTCAATACCTTGAGCGATACGGCAAAACCTAACCAGACGGATAAGCTTATAAATATTCTGCTCCCATTACTCACCGTGATTTCATGGGTGACTTGGGTGAATGCCGGAAATTTTGCAGGTTCTGATGCCTGGAGCATGAAGGCATCATATAGTTCTCTTTTTCTTCATAAGTCCACCGGATTTTTTGCTGTTTTTAAGTTTGTGCGCTGTTTTGACAGGTTTAAGGAGATGATGAGATGGCATTGAATATCGCAATAATCGGGTACGGCAAAATGGGCAGGACTATCGGGAAGCTTGCTATGGACAGGGGCATCAATGTGAAGTCAATAATTGACCCCCTCATGGAAAAAAAAGGAACTGTGTATAATGAGATTGATGATAAAAGCCTGGCAGGCGTTGACGTCTGCATAGATTTCACGCGCCCTGATACTTTGATTGGCAACCTGAAAAAAGCTGCGGCACTGAAGAAGAACATGGTTGTCGGCACAACCGGGTGGTATGATAAGGAAAAAGAGGCGCGAAAAATTGTGGAGAACTCCGGCATCGGATTTGTTTATGCGCCGAATTTTTCAACTGGCGTGAACCTGCTGTTTCACATGACTGCTTATTGCGCAAAGCTTTTCAATAAGTTCCCAAAATACGATGAATATGCATATGAGCTTCATCACAACAGGAAGCTTGACAGCCCCTCGGGGACTGCCCTGAAGCTCGGTGAGATACTTGTCGCGAACCTTGAGCGCAAAAAAAAGCTTGTGACAGGGCGCCTTGACAGGAAGATAAGTCCGGATGAACTTCATTTTGCAAGCGTGCGGGGCGGGGCGATTCCAGGCACGCATGTGGTTGGGTTTGATTCTTTAGCAGATACGATTGAGATAAAACATACTGCAAGAGGAAGAGAGGGATTTGCTGACGGGGCCCTGTCAGCTGCACAGTGGATAAGC
>JAUVEK010000083.1 GCA_030594795.1 Candidatus Nanohalarchaeota archaeon
TCGAGGCCATATACTTATGCGAGCAGGCTCAAGGAAGAGGAAAAGGAAGTTGTTGAGCAGCTTGAGAAGGTCCGCACCAGGATGGAGAAAGTCATCAGGGATTTCAGGACAAAGTTTGAAATTATTGATGAGAATGAATTCAAGGTAGGGCATGATGAACTGCCGGTTTCTGAGTCAGAAAATAAGGATAAGGAAGATAAGGATAAGAAAGACAAGCCAAAGACCATCGGCGAGATGACAATAGAAGATATGGATGTTTGAGATTGTTTTTTAAGAATAGTTCTATGATGGTTGTTTTTCCCTGTAGAGAGTACCTTCTAGCCTATGTGGACGTAGGCCACCCCATCCTTTAGGTGTATAGTTTAAAAATGCCAAATATAATCCTTTTTCCTCTAGTATATTGTTAACATAACCGTAAAATTCTTCTTCACTGGAACCGGCTACATTTTCTTCGAGGCGGAACCATTCTTCTTCTTGAGGAGTCTTTATGCACAGGAGTTTTCTATCGATACGACTAGCTGAAACATAACCATGCCCAACCACTTCTAGCCCATTTACATTATGACCACCAAAATGATGTCTGATTCTTGATAGTTTTGACATTAAATATCACCGTATCAGAAAGTAGAGAGCTGATATTTATAAATCTTTCGGCATTTTACTACCGTCACGTTGGTAAGTGACTGCTCCCGAATCCAGGCACTGCGGAATTTTCCATTCACTTGACTATGCCATGACTTTCGTTATCTGGAGTAATTCTATGTCGAATATCATTGTTTTTCCTGCAAGCGGATGGTTGGCATCAAGAGTTATGTGGGTTTCGCTTAGTTTTGTTACTTTTGCAGGTATGCCGTCAAGAAGATAGACATCCCCTATCTCGGGGTTTATGGTTAATATAATTGCATCATCTGATGTAGTGACTGTGGCGTTTCCAAGCTGCGTCGGGACAACTGTACCTTCCGGCGGATCCTGGCGAAGTATTGTTTCATATTCCCTAACTTCAATTGCAGTGCAGTTCCAGGGGATGTCCGGCAATTTATGGACAGAGCCTCTTTTGATTATCGCCTTTATTGTTATATTGTCCGGTTTCACACCTGTTATTGTGTAGTTCCAGGATGCATACGTGGATACAGTATCGCCAAGTATTGCAACTCTTTTTCTGAACAGTTCAGTGAACTCCTTGCTTGTCAGATGTTCATGGTTCACAACAGTAAGATTTCTTTCCCTGTACTGGACCCTGTCTGCCACCCCGGCAAGTTCTGTCTTATATTCGCCGTATGCATCTTTTGGCTCCAGGATGACTGTTTTTTTGCCGCCGGCTTTCATGCCGATTAGTGCGCTCTCAAGGCCTCCCGGGACCTGGCCTTTGCCGACTATGAATATCAATGGCGGATATTTGTTCTTTACGATTCCTGCTTCCTTTGCTATATCTTCGTAATTCGTGTCCAGGATTGTGCCGTTTTCGAGTTTCTGGGTGAATCTTATGTAGACCTTGTCGCCTGTCTTTACTGTGTGTTCATCATCTGTCTGCGGCGTATCAGTATTCTGAATGCCCAAAAAGAAGCAGAATGCGACTGCTGCTATTATTACAACCGCGATTATTGATTTTGCATTTATTTTTGTTTTGCTCTTGTGGGTCTTTTTTTTCTCTATATCCTTTTTGGTGTCCTTATGCCCATTTTTCGGCTTTCTCCTAACTGTTGCTGCTTTTTCCTTTTTTGCCTGGTTCTTCGGGCCTGCTTTCGTGCTTTTTGTTTTTTTTATCGGCATCGGGGCATCATCAGTTAATTGATTAAAGTATGCTGTGTTTTAGAATGTTAATAATGGTTTTGCAGTTTTATATGTTTTGTTTTGAGTCAGAGAAACGACTTCAAAGGCCTGAGACCAAACCCAATTGCACAGAGGTTTCATGATATTGTTATGAATGTGGTGTTGTTTACATTTTTTAGCTGGTTTAGCTGCTCTATTAGTGTCTTTGGGACAGGCTGGTCGACGTTCAGCGTCATCAAAGCCGGCTGCTGCGGGGCACTGCGCCCTACGCTCATGCCTGCAATGTTTATGTTGTTTTGCCCAAGCATTGTTGCGATAGCGCCGATTGTGCCTGGCACATCATTGTGGCGGACCATCAGGATGTTTCCTTCCGGCACCATCTCTACCTCGAAGTCATTTATTCTTGTGATACGGGGTATGTTGTTTACAAGGATGCCGGATGCCCTATTTGTTGTGTTTTGGCTGCTTGTCGTGGTTATTGTTATCTGGTTCATGTAGTTCTTTGATGTTTCTATTTTCGATTCCTTGACCTCGATCTTGCGCTCTTTTGCAAGGTAGGGGGCATTCACATAGTTGACTGCCGGACCGCACATAGGGGAGAGAAGGCCTTTTAGCGCAGATGTTGTGAGGTGCCTCGTGTCAAGTGCTGCGATTTCACCTGTGTATGTTATTTCCACACCTGTAATGTTGCCGTTGGGGATATGCGCTGTTATGATTCCTATCTGTTCTGCAAGTTTCAGGTACGGGGCTGTTTTCGCGAGTGCATCAGGATGAATTTGGGGCATGTTGATTGCGTTTATAATCCTGCCTGTCTTTTTGTATTCTATTATTTGCTCTGCCACGTCTGTTGATACGTTTGTCTGCGCCTCAACTGTGGATGCGCCAAGGTGCGGGGTGGTGATAGTGTTGTCAAGTGTGAGCAGCTCGCTCTTGAGCGGGGGCTCCTGCTCATAGACATCAAGCGCAGCACCCTTCACTTTTCCTTTTTTTATTGCATCTGCAAGCGCCTGCTCGCTTATTATGCCGCCTCTTGCGCAATTGATGATTCTTACGCCGGTTTTCATCATGGCGAATTGTTTTTCGCCTATCAGGTTCCTTGTTGCCGGTGTAAGCGGCGTGTGGACTGTTATGAAATCAGATTCTTTTAGGACGTCGCCCAGTTCTTTTAGTTCAACTTCCATCTCGTCTGCTGCTTCTTTTGAGATGTAGGGGTCATATGCTATGACTTTCATGTTAAATGATTTCGCGCGGATGACAACCTCTTTCCCGACTTTGCCGATTCCTACGACTCCGAGTGTCTTTTTGTTGAGTTCGGTGCCTGTGAAGCTTTTCCTGTCCCACTGCCCCCCTTTCAGTTTCCGGTCAGCTTGGGGGATGTTTCTTGCAAGGGATAGCATCATTGCGACTGTGTGCTCTGCTGCGGAGATTGTGTTGCCGAACGGCGAATTCATTACGATTATGCCTTTCCTGGTTGCGTGATCAGTGTCTATGTTGTCAACGCCGACTCCTGCGCGGCCGATGATTTTCAGGTTGGCGGCTGCGTCTATTATGGGTTTTGTGACTTTGACTGCGCTTCTTACGATGAGCGCATCGTATACTGGTATAATTTTTACCAGCTCTTCTTCTGATAAGCCGAGCTTTACGTCTGTCTCTATCCCTTTTTCCTGCTTCAGGCAGTCTATGCCTTTTTGCGATATGTTGTCTGCTACTAGTACTTTCATGGTGTTCACCTCAAAAATGATCTTTATGTTGTTATATTGCCGTTGTACCAGTAATGTTTTATTGTTTTTGGTTGACTTATTGCTTATCTTTATGGTGTATATTCAGCGCTGTCGTTTATCAAGCGGTTTGTAGCCAATACTCCGGTTCCCGCTCCAACCCGCCTGTTTGAGTTCGCTTATCAATTCAGACAGGTTTATGTTGTCCTTACTGTAATTGGGATTCATATCTAGGCATTCATCAATTTCTTTTGCAGAAAGTGGAAGTTTACTGAATTCGTCTCCTTTGTCATTCAGGTAGTTATCCGGGATATGAGTTGGCGTATACTTCAGGAAGGCCTTATATCCCAGTCTTTTAGTTTTTTTTTGTATTTTTTCTTCGTAACATTCAGTAAGAATCCGGTTTATTTTCTCAATATCATAAAACGATTCCGTTTCTGTCATGTTTGCTGCTTTTTCAATTTCTTCTGATACTGGTATACCTGCCGGTTCAGTCGGTTCAAATGATTCCGTTTCTATGATGTTTGCTACTTTTTCAGTTTCTTCTGGTACTGGTGTACCTGCCGGTTCAAACAGATAGTGATTGTTTTCTTCTTTGATTAGACCAAATGACACCAGAGTCCCGATAGCGCCGGGTATTTTTGATATTTTAACTCCTTTTTCTTTCTCCAGATCTTCTGTAGTAAAATATGCACTCTTATCTCTGCAACGTGCAATGGCACAAGCAAGTACAGTACTGCTGCTAAAGTATGCTTGTATTATCCCCTTGTATCTGGAGTAAGTTTCTTTGATATTACCTGACTTTGCTTCTTCAAGCAGGTTCTCTATCATATCTTGAATAGTTCTTACTCCTTCCTCTTTTGCCTTTTCTTCGTAACCTTCTAGGTAGACTAAGGTTACTTTTGTTCCTTTAACTTTCGTGTAGAAGATATCTTTCGTTTTATTTAAGTGTGGGAGAGCATAGCGCTCCTGAAAGAGCAGATATCCAAATTCTTCATTTATTACTGAGAGTGGTGCTATGCCGCCAGTTTGTCTTAGATAGTCCCTTACACGGGGAATGTAGCTAGTATGAGAATGAGACTCTGATGTTATCTCAGAAATCGATATTCTCGCAATTGTATAAGGATAAACCCCGAAATATTCTCCAATCTTTTTCGGACTCTCACCGGATGTTAGCCTCCCGCGAATCTCAGCAATATTTTCTTTGATAATACCTGCTTGTCTTTGTTCTGTTTGCCTTATCCTTTGTATAGATTTCGGGTTCAGTAAGTTATAAACTTTTGAATAACTTATATCTTCAAATTGTTCACTAAGTGTTTTCGCAATTTCACGGTAACTCAGGTTCTTTTTCCTTAATTTCCTTGCTTTCTTAAGAAGTTCACTATCTTCAGGGTTCATACTTACTACTACTCCGCAATACTTTTATTAAAGTATCCCGGAAAAAGTCCTGTTTTATCAAATAATCGGCAAATGAGCAGTCATTTACTTAACTGCGCTACCTGACAAAAATAAGTCTGTGACTTTTATTGCAGAAGCGTAGCTTCATCAAAATTCCTTTACGCTGAGTTATTTTAATATGTCATCAATGGTGTCAAGAAGCTCTTTTATTTCTTCTGTTTGTATGTCGCCCATGTGCGCTATCCTGAATGTCTGCTCTTTGATTTTTCCGTAGCCGTTGGATATTGCATAGCCGCGCTCTCCAAGCTTCTGGTTCAGGTCTGCGACGGATATGTTTTTTGTGTTTGTGGCTGCTGTTAGTGTGTTTGATTCGTAGCCGGGTTCTGCGAAAAGTGCGAAATTTTGTTTTGTCCAGCCTCTTACTATATCTGCCATTTTTTTGTGGCGCGCGAAGCGGTTTTCAAGCCCTTCTTCCAGGATGTCGTCAAGCTGCTGGTCAAGTGCGTACATGTGGGAGATTGACGGGGTGTAGGGGGTCTGGTTTTTTTTGTAGGATTTCAGGAGGTCCAGAAAGTTGAAGTAATGGCCTTTGTTCTCTACTGTTTCTGCTTTTTCAAGGGCTTTTTTGCTTACTGAGCATACTGAAAAGCCGGGCGGGAGCGCCATCGCCTTCTGGACGCTGAGGAGGCATACGTCTATTCCCAACTTGTCTACGTCTATTTTTGTGCCTGCAAATGAGCTTACTGCGTCTACCAGGAACTGGGTGCCCGGGTAGTCTTTCATGACTTCTGCAATGTCTTCTATCGGGTTCATTACGCCTGTTGATGTTTCGTTGTGGGTGAATGTGACTGCGTCGTAAGTGTCGCTTTCCAGTTTTTCGCGAAGCATTTCGGGTTTTATTGCTTTTCCCCACTCCACTTCGATTGTGTCTGCCAGCTTGCCGTTTGCTGTGGTTATCTTGTGCCAGCGCTCTGAAAATGCGCCGCAGCAGAGGTTGAGGCATTTTGTGTCTGTGCAGTTCCTGACTGCTGCTTCCATGAGCCCTGTGGCTGAGGATGTTGAGAGGAATATGGTGTTTTTTGTGTACATGATCTTTTGCATCTTCGGGATGATGCCTGCAAAGAGCTGCTGGAATTCTTTGCTCCTGTGACCGATCATGGG
>JAUVEK010000009.1 GCA_030594795.1 Candidatus Nanohalarchaeota archaeon
AAAGAGAACCCGCACATAAAAAAAGCCATGCGCGAGTTTGGCGCAAAATTCATAGACAAGCTATTAACACAAAAAAAATTCAAAAAAGAAAACTATACAGACCGCGAGAAAGACATAATTGAAAAACTAAAACACCCGAAATACGGGCCATTAGTCTATGAGACAGACAATACTCTCTACACAAAAGCAAAAGTATCAGAAAGCGTAAGGATCCGCTACGTACTTGAATCAAAAGAGTGCTTTGAACTTGCAAAACTCATCCGCACAGAATGCTTCAAAAGAGGATGCCACTGCACGTTAATGCCGCATTCCACAGAAACAGACAAAGAATACTATACTCTCGCACCGGACAATGTCCTCTTTGAACTAAGCCCATTGTCAGTTGCAATAGTAAAAAACACAGACGTAAGCATATCCATAGGCGACGAAACCGACCCGAACTGGTCAAAAGGCTTTGAAAAAAAAATCGCATACGGCTCAACATCCTCAATGCAGTTCAGAAAAATTTACGACCAGCAAAGCATCCGCGGCGCGCTCCTCGCCCTGCCGGTCAAAAGGAAAGAAATGTATGTGCCGGAAAAGAAATATGTACAAGTGTTCTACGACAGCCTGTTTGCAAGTTTCTCAGATAAGATGAAAACCATCATAGACACTTATGAAAAAAAGCTAAAGAACAAAGAGCAGATAAGAATCACTGCAGACGACGGCACAGACCTCACATTCTCAATAAAAAACCGGAGAATCTTAAGAGATGACAATTACGCAGTAGTTGACAAGAAAAGAAACGAGATATACAACTTCCCTACAGGCGAAGTATTTGTAGCACCAGTAGAAACCTCAGCAAACGGGAAAATAATATTTGACTACACGACCCCAAGAGGATTCGGCTTAATAGAAAATCTGGAACTGACATTCAAAGACGGGAAAGTAATTGACGCGCAGGCAAAAGGCGACGGAGCAAAGCGCTTCCGTAAGTTCCTTGACGTAAACACAGGCGAAAAAGACCGCATAGCAGAACTGGGCATCGGCTGCAACCCCAAAGCCGAATTCGTGGGAACAACAATCGTAGACGAAAAAATATACGGGAGCATCCACATAGCTATCGGATTCAACCTCGGGCCATTCCACGGGAAAAACCTTGCATCCTCCCATCTTGACATGATAAAGATAATGCGCGGGCGCAACGGCAACCTATACGCCGACAACAAACTGGTAATGAAAAACGGGGCGCCTGTCTAGAACAAAGTAATCAAAATCACACCAACAATCATAATCGCAGCGCCAGCCAATCTGTCCTTAATATCCTTCTCCTTAAAAATCAAAGCGCCCCACATGACGCCAAACAAAGCATTCATCCTTTTTATAGATATGACAAAAGCAACCAACGTTAAACTTAGTGCTGTCATAATAAATATATGCATTATTGCAGTGAAAAATCCAATAGGCAAAAGTACTTTTATATTCTTTTTAACCTGTGTGGTACAGGAATAAGACTTTAGAAGCATTATTGGCAAAAGTGTCATAGTTAAAAACAGATTAAGAGATGCAGTCCAGAAGACAGGTGATGAGTTTATTATACCTACTTTATCAAAATTGGATGTAATGCTCCATATAAAAGCAACAAGAAGTATATATCTTGGACCTTTTTCGTGAAGTAATGCTCTAAACGGCGCAAAAAACCCTTCATGTATCTTCTTTATGTTCAGCATATACGACCCAAGAACAATCAAAACAATCCCAACAACCCCCCAAACACCGGGAAATTCGCCGAGAATAAGCGGCGACGTAATCAATAAGAACAGCGGCGTAAACGTAACCATCGGTACAGTGATTGATATATCGGAAGCTTTTAGTGCTTTCATATAAAGTATTGTAGTAATAGTATTTAATCCTCCACTAACAAGTAATGCGATCCAGAAGCCTTCTCCAATCACAGGAATCTCAACAAATAAAAGCAAAGACAAAAGAAAAGGCAGCGCAAAAAACCTCATAGACCATGCAGCGACATATTCATCGATATTTTTGACGCTATCGAGCGCTTTTTTAGAAAAAACATCCTTCAAAGATTCAGAAAATGCACCCAAAAATGCAAACAAAACCCAAAGCATAATTATTTTAGATGTTTAATTGTTTAATAGTTTTATCCGCACAACCGCTAAAACACCAAATTCCGCACACAAAATAAGAACTTATTTAAAAAATCATAAAAATTCATTATACAGTTCATATAATTTTTAAGTTTTTTTTATCGTATATAAAGTATATACAAGCGATAAAAAAAAGCGCAACAAGTACAACTAAAAACTAAAACGGTGAAACAATCATGACAAACAAGAAAGTAGTACTAGCCTACTCAGGCGGGCTGGACACATCAGTAATTCTCAAATGGTTGATTAATGAAGGATATGAGGTAATCTGCTTTGTAGGCGACGTAGGGCAGGTTGAAGATTTCAAAGAAGTAGAAAAAAAAGCACTAGAAACAGGCGCAGCAAAAGTATACGTCGAAGACCTGAAGCAGGAATTTGTCACAGATTTCATATTCCCTGCTCTTCGCGGGAATGCGCTTTATGAAGGGAGATACCTTCTTGGAACATCACTTGCAAGGCCGTTGCTTGCAAAAAGACAGCTTGAAATAGCGGCAAAAGAGAATGCGCAATATGTATCCCACGGCGCGACAGGCAAAGGCAATGACCAGGTAAGATTCGAGCTCACATACTATGCCATGGACCCGAAAATAAAAGTCATCTCTCCCTGGAAAGACCAGGAATTTCTAGGAGAATTCAAAGGAAGAACAGACATGATAAACTATGCGCAAAAATACAACATCCCGGTAACTGCATCAAAGAAAAAGCCGTACAGTGAAGATGAGAACCTCATGCATATCAGCCACGAGGCGGGAATTTTGGAAGATCCGAATTATTCACCTACTGAAGATGTATTCTGCAGGACTGCATCTCCAAAAAACGCTCCTGATACTGAAACAATAGTCGATATCCACTTCAAATCAGGAAATCCTGTAAAGGTTGTAAACAAAAATGACAATACAACAAAAACAAGCCCGCTTGAATTATTTATGTATCTCAACCATCTGGCCTCGAAAAACGGCATAGGAAGGCTGGACATGGTTGAAAACAGGTTCGTCGGCATAAAATCAAGAGGAGTCTATGAAACCCCTGGCGCAACCATCCTCTGGCAGGCAAAAAGAGACCTTGAAGGCATTTCCATGGACAGGGAAGTAATGCACATAAGAGATATGCTCACACCGAAATTTTCAGAACTCATATACAACGGGTTCTGGTACTCACCGGAGATGGCATTCCTGATGGCTGCCATCGACAAGAGCCAAGAGCATGTCACAGGAAAAGTAAGATTATCCCTGTACAAAGGGAACGTATCTGTGATAGCAAGAGAATCCCCGACATCCCTCTACGACCAGGAACTGTCAAGCATGGACATTGAGGGCGGGTTTGACCAGACCGACTCAAAGGGATTCATAAACATAAACGCAGTAAGGCTGAAGGCTTACAGCGCAGTTTTGCAAAAGACAAACACTAAAAGATGATGCGTATGAAACTTTGGGAAAAAGAATACAAACTGGACAGGCAGATAGAAGACTTCACAGTCTCAAACGATTATATCCTTGACCAGAAGCTGATAAAATACGACTGCATAGCATCAATAGCCCATGCAAAAATGCTTGAAAAAACAGGCATCTTAAAAAAAGGCGAGGCTGAAGACATCATAAAAGAGCTCAACAGCATAATCAGCCTTGAAAAAAAAGGCAGGTTCAAAATACAAAAAGAGCAGGAAGACTGCCACACAGCAATTGAGGCCCATCTGACAAAAACTCTTGGAGATGCAGGGAAAAAAATACACACTGCAAGATCAAGAAACGATCAGGTCCTGGTTGCCCTGAGGCTCTATTACAAAGACGAACTGAATGGCTGCAAGGACAATGTAGGCAACTTAATCAGGGCAATCTCGAAGTTCAGGAAAAAATACGGCGCAACAAAACTCCCCGGCTACACCCACACGAGAAAAGCAATGCCTTCATCCATCAGTCTATGGAGCGATTCTTTTGTGGATTCCATGAAAGACAACATAAAATTAATCGATTTTACCCTGGACCTGATAGACCAGTCCCCTCTTGGAACCGCGGCAGGGTATGGCATACCCCTTGACATAGACCGGGAATATACTGCCAAGTTACTTGGGTTCAAAAAAGTCCAGCAAAACCCGATATATGCGCAGGCGAGCAGGGGCAAATTCGAATCAACAATCCTCCATTCCCTGACGCAGATTATGTTTGACCTGAATAAAATCGCATCAGACCTAATCATCTTCAGCATGCCTGAATTCGGCTATTTTGAACTCCCACAGGAACTCTGCACAGGAAGCTCAATCATGCCCCAGAAGAAAAACCCTGATGTTCTTGAACTGGTAAGGGCGAAGTACCATGTTGTGCTCTCATACGAGTTCCAGGTAAAATCAATGGCAGCCAACCTGATATCCGGCTATAATCATGATATCCAGTTGACGAAAGAGCCTGTAATGAAAGGATTTGACATCACAAAAGATTGTATTTCAATAATGGCGCATGTATTTGAAAACCTGAAAGTAAATGAAGGAAGGTGTGAGAGCGCACTCACAGAAGAGCTCTATGCGACAGAAAAAGCATACGACTTAGTAAAAAAAGGCATCCCCTTCAGGGACGCGTATAAGACCATCTCCAAGGAATACTGATTTTATCAAAGATAAAAAAGCCCAAGTATAAGAATCTACATGCGAACTCAGTTTAGATATAAGTTGGTTATGTGAAATGGCATCTTTAATGAGGGAAGAATATGGAAAACATTACTGATCTCAAATCGCTCTGCAATCATTTAGAGAAAGATGCTACAGACTATAAATACTCCCACCAAATTGGAAACTTATTCCAAAAACTGAGAGATTTGAAGCATAAGGAAAATAAATCTGATGAAGCCGAAAAAGCTCAATGGGAAGTAGACTTTTTCAATTCTATGATAGAAGAAGGCAAACTTAAGCCAATGTTTACGGGAACTAATAACAAAGGAGAGATTATCGAATACCCTTCTTTAGATAGGTTTGACGATAAGGCATATGAATATCTGATAGGGAGGTTAGATAGCACCACCAACTCCCTACTCAAAGCCCGTTATTCTAATATCCTTTGGTGCAGTCCGAAGAAACATGCCAAATATGCAAAAATGGCTGTAGATTCTTATTTGAAACTTATCAAAATCTACGAAGCAAAAGATATGAAAGAACCTCAGGAGCATTATGGCTTAGATGTTCTGAAGGTGATTAAAAATGCTTACTCTGTAGCCCACCAGATAAAGTATAAAGTAGATAAAATTAAATCAGAATTAAGGAGATTAGTAAATACATTCAATTTTAAAAGCAGTTCTTCATTTGCTTTAAGAGCCAATCTAATTGAACTGATGTTGAAGGATAAAAGGAGATTTTTTGAAAAAGATTTTCTTGGTTTTGAAAATATATGTTGGCAAATATCAGAATCCTTAACAAAATCAGGAAATATTCATGGCGCAATAGACCTGCTTGAACTGGGAGAAAAAGTTGAGCAGAAATTAGGAAAGAAAACGCATGATTGGAGGAAGCAGGTTGCAAAATCCTATGAAACTTTAATGAAACGAACGGAGAAGGATAATAATTTAGCCTCTTTGACTTTTTGTCAATCTGCTTTAGAAAACTACAAAAAACTCAAAGATAAGAATAAAATCAGTGAACTAGAAAAGAAATACTCTGAACTTAAAAATTCGATGAAATTGACAGAGTTTAAAACAGAAGTCGATTTAACAGAACACATCAAGATATGTAGAGAGGTTGCTCAAAAGGTAGTTCAGAATGACCCAGACGAAATTATAAAAGTGTTAACGCTTGATAAAAATCTTTTTCCAAGATACAAAGACATGGAAAAGATTGCGAAAGAGCACAGTAAAAAATTCATTGTACAACATCTATTTCCAACAGAAATATTAGACCAATCTGGACATACCGCTCAACATTTTTCTGATGAAGATGAAAAGAAATACTATGGCATACTTAAACAATATGATTGGGAGCTTAATCTAAATAAGATCTATTTGATAAACGAAATATTCTTCGCTGCAATTCAAGAAAATAAGTTATCTGCTGACATTCTTTTAAAGTTCTTAAATAGGCATTCTTGGCTTGGTAAAAACATTTCTAAAAAATGGGCAAATCAGACGATAAAATATAATTGGCTAAATTTGATAGCCCCATCTCTCCATGAATATTTCCTTCAAATGCAATATTGTTTTACTAATCCAAAATATTCACCTAATTTAGTCTTAAGTATTGATTCCCTTACTCTCAAAATTGAGGGATTGATAAGAGAGATTTGTCGATTTTCTGGCGTAACCACTTCTTACATGCCCAAAGATAGTAAAAGTAGAAATATTGCAAGAGAGAAAGACATCCATGCTCTTTTGTATGAAGAACCGATCAAGGAACTTTTTGATGAAGATGACATATTGTTTTTTAAATTTTTGCTTGTAGAAAAAACGGGTTATAATTTAAGGCATAAAGTTGCTCATTCACTTATGTTATTTCAAGAATACAATATTAACTACATGCATTTGTTGATATTAGCATTGCTTAGGTTAGCAAAATATGATTTTATTAAAAAGGAAGACGCTACTTCACATAACAGCGGATAAAAGGGAAATCAAAGATTTCCAAAAATTGACTTCAGCAACATCTTTCTTCCGCAAAACGTTAAGCACAGTCAAATTAATTTCAAATCTTCGAGGATGATTAAATGGCTATAACCCGTGAAATTATTCAGAAACTTCAGAAACGAGATGGTAATAGATGCTCTATTTGTGGGGAAGAGAATGTTCTGCTTCATGTTCATCACATTAAACCCATTAGCCAAGGCGGTGGTACCAGTTTAAAGAACCTAATATTACTCTGTCCAAATTGTCATGTAAATATTCACGAAAAACGAGAGTTACGCGAATTTGAATTTGTCAACTATCTCTTTCAACTTCTTAAGCGAAGTGAAAAATTCCGGAATGTCAGAACTGAAGCAGAATTAGGTAAAGAAAGACATTTTCGGGCGGATTTGGTAGCAGAGGAGAAAGTCAATGGGCAATGGCAGAAAATTATAGTTGAATGCAAAGTACAAAGCTCATTTACAATGCATAGAATACGTAATATCTTTGCACAAATAGAGTCATATCGTAAATATGTTGATCAGGCAAGACTTGTTTTTGCATTTCCGGGGGAATTGTCCCTCACAGCACGTTCAGCTTTCAAAAATTTTGATATTAAAATTTGGGATTTAGCGTATTTATCAAATAACTTTCAACAGGAGATTCCAGAGATCCCGCATCCGATTCTTCAAGCTATGTTGATGGCAACAAGACCAACTCTTGCAAGATCACCAGAAGAGCGTCTTATACAAGAATTGAAGTTATGCAATCCCGGAATGAAAGATTGGGCAAAATATCAGAAATTGGTGGGCTCAATCTTAGAAAGATTATTCTGTCCTCCACTATCAACTCCAATCTCAGAATTCTCTGATGCTTCGAAAGTTAATCGTAGAGATTTCATCCTTCCGAATTATGCTGAAGATGGATTCTGGGCATTTGTCCGTTCTCGATATTCGGCCGATTACATTGTTGCAGATGCAAAGAACCATTCTGGGAAAGTTAAGAAGCTGGATGTGTTACAAATTTCGAATTATTTAAAACAACATGGAGCAGGTATGTTTGGTTTAATAATATGTAGAAATGGAGGCGACCGTAGTTGCACACATACTTTACGAGAGATATGGGCTATTGATAAGAAACTCATAATTGTTTTAACAGACGATGATATTGAGCAAATGCTTTTAACAAGGTCTTCTGGAGCACAATCCGAGACCATTATCAGACAAAAAATAGAGGAATTTCGATTAACCCTATAATGTTTCGTTTAATAGATAACTTGACAGCGCTTAACACGGCGTAAAAGATTACGCTTCGCTCCGTCCAAATTCTGCCTACGCAGAACTTCTTTTACATCGGAAACGTTAAATTCGATATTTTGCAACCAACAAAAGAACCTATTCAATTAAAGTCCAAGCATATTTTTTTAAAAGAATGAAATTAATCTCTATTTATGAATGAAACTGAGTTTGAAAAATGGTGTAGCTTAAAAGAACCAAAATTAACGAGATACAAAAGATTGGACACTCTAGGTGGTGTTGCTGGTTTTTATATAATAATACCACTTTTCTTATTAATGGCATATTCGTTTGATTATGCCTCATCAACGATATTCCATCTCAACTTAGCCGATTGGTCATTGACGGTAATTTATTTCTTTTTTTTTACAATAGCAGTATACATATTAACTGAAATAAGTTCCCTTCCTATGACGAGACTTGAATTCTTATCTTGTCTGCTAAATAAAATTTCGAAAGAAATAAAATTTTGTAAGAGTAATGAAGATAAACAAGAATTGAAGAAATATATAAATCTGTTGAAAAAACATGCAAAAGTTGAACTAGAGTTCCCAGATATAAATTTATTTCAGAAAAATGTCGAAGAACAAAGGAGATTTTACCAGTTATTCGAAAGACTACCTCACCGTATAGAATATAAATTAGAGAGCAATTCCCTAAATGATGTTTTTGTAAATGATCTAAAAAAATTTGCATATTACTTAAACTCAGACCATATTGATAAGGTTGAACTGATTGAAAAAATAACCAAAGAAAACCCTGAACAATCAAAAGAGAAACCAAATCCTTTTGTAATATTATATAAAAGAATATGTACCAACAATATTTCGAAATTGGTGACTATAATAATATTGCTAATTCTGATTTTTTATTTTGTTGTATATTCATATATGGGCTTCGAAAAGAATACTGTATTAATCTCTTGGGTAACGCTTGTTGGTGTCTCAGCGTACATCATATTTAAGAAATGATATTTGGCTGCAGAATACTCTTCGCCAGCCCTTCGGGACACTGCCTTCGGCAACGTCGTATATGCTGGGAACGTTATGCGCCACACACCAAAAAACAAAAAAGAATACACCGATGTACTACAGGAGCGCCAGAACACATTAACACCATCGCAGTCACCCAGGATAAAAAAACTATTAAAAGACTTAAGCTGACGTTTTCTCAGAAGATAATACCTATAGATAATACCTATAAAAACTTACAATTCCAACAACAATCATGCCCTCGCGCGACAAGCACAGTAAATACAACATGCTCCTCATCGATGCAGACTATACCCTCATCGACGGCGCCCCTGTAGTCCGCCTCTACGGCCGCGCAAAGGACGGCCGCTCAATAGTGGCATTCGACAAGACATTTGAGCCCTACTTCTATGTCCTCCCAAAATCCCTGCCCGCCCTCAGGAAAAAGCTCGAAAAGCTCAAATTTTTAGATAATGGTGAAGAGATTACAGTAAAGAGAGCAGAACCTGAAAAGCAAACGCTTGGAATATCAAAAACAAACCTCCTGAAAGTCTTCTGCCACCTGCCCGGGCATGTCCCGAAAGTAAAAGATGCGATAAAAGACTGGCCGGAACTCAAAAAAAGATTCGAGTTCGACATCCTCTTCTTTCGCAGATATCTCATGGACAAAAAGCTGCTGCCAATGACATTCACAGAAGTCACTGGCGCAGAAATAAGAGACACTCTCGCTGGCACTGTAGACTGCGACATCCCTGTCCTTGCATCATCATTCAAAAAATCAAAAGCAGAGGATTACACCCCCAAAGTACTCGCATTTGACCTCGAGACAATGCAGGAAGGCGCATCGCAGAAAATAATCCTTGCAAGCATCTACACAAGCTCTGGCTACAAAAAAGTACTGGGATATGAAAAAGACAACTATCCCCATTCAATAACACTCAAAGACGAAAAACAGCTGATACAAAAACTCATAGAGATAATAAAACAGCAGGACCCGGACTTCATCGTAACCTACAACGGCGACACATTCGACATGCCTGTACTTCGCGACCGCTCAAAAAAATACAGCATAAACCTGGACCTCGGTCGCGACAGGCGCGAAGTCATCTTCCAGGCAAAAGGCCGCGCAACACCCGCAGTAACCCGCGGCCGCGTCCATATCGACATCTACCAGTTCATCTCAGTCATCATGAGGGCAACCATAAAATCTGAGGTCATGACACTTGACGCAGTCGCAAATGAGCTTTTAGGCGAGCGCAAAAAAGAAATGACCTGGGACCAGATGAAAGAAAACTGGCTGCACAAGAAAAACCTCGACAAATTCGCAGAATACTGCCTCCACGACTCGCGCCTCACATTAAAGCTGTCAAATCTCATTCTCCCAAACATCTTCGCACTCTCGCGCCTCACAGGCCAGGTCCCGGGAGACGTATGCAGGATGACATACGGTCAGCTTGTCGAATCATACGCAATGAGAATGGCCTCGGAAATGAGCATAATCATCCCGAACAGGCCCACGAGAGAAGCAATAGAGGAGCGCCGCAAAATCAACGCTTTTGTCGGCGCATTCGTTGTGGAGCCGAAACCAGGCCTCCACGAGAACATAGCAGTATTTGACTTCCGCTCACTGTACCCGTCAATCATCATATCCCACAACATTGACCCCGAAACCATAATGTGCTCATGCTGCAAAAAAGCAAAGAAAAATCGTGTGCCGGGTACGGACTATCACTTCTGCACAAAAAAAGCAGGCTTCATCCCGGAAGTCCTGAACGACCTCATCGACAAAAGAGTGCGCATAAAAAAGAAAATGAAAACCATCCTGCAAGGCACTGAAGAATACACAGACCTTTATGCGCAGCAGTATGCCCTGAAAACCGTCTCAAACGCATTCTACGGCTACCTCGGGTTCTCAGGCTCGAGATGGTACCGCCGCGAATGCGGCGAATCAGTCACAGCATACGGGAGGTACTACATCCACAAAGTGATAGATCTCGCAGAAACCCATGGCTTCGAAGTGGTCTACGGCGATACTGACAGCGTCTTTTTGAAACTCACAGATACTGAATCAGACATAACCCCGGCAGCAAAAAAATACCTCAAAGACGTCAACAGCAAACTTCCAGGCATAATGGAGCTGGAATTCGAAGGCACATTCAGGCGCGGCATCTTTGTCCGCAAAAAGACCGGCACGGGCGGGGCAAAAAAACGCTATGCGCTCATAGACGAGAAAGGCAACCTCACGATAAGAGGCTTTGAAAAAGTAAGAAGGGACTGGTCAAAGCTTGCAAAAGACACGCAGGAAAAAGTTCTGAAGCTTGTTTTAACCGACAAAGTTGATGAAGCAGTCTCATACGTAAAAGACATTGTTGAGCGCCTGAAAACAGGAAAAGTGCCGCTTGAAGAGCTCGGCATCTACACATCAGTAAAAAGGGAGCTCAAAAACTACGAGCAGATCGGCCCTCATGTGGCAGCAGCGAAAAAAGCAGAAGAAAGAGGAATAAAAATAGCCCCCGGCCAGACCATCCAATACATAATAACAAGCGGCCCGGGAAGCATATCAGACAGGGCATACCTGATACAGTTTGCGAAAGGCTACGATAAGGACTACTACATAAAAAAGCAGGTGGTTCCGGCGGCAATGCGCGCTCTCTCAGTATTCGGCATAACTGAAGACGAACTCACAGGCAGCGGCAAACAGACAGGCCTTTCCATGTTTGCGCGCAAGTCATGACATGATTCCACCAGAGATTAAACTTTTAAAAATTATATATACTACAGTCACTACAATTATAGTCATGCTTGGCAAGATATCTATTTTAGTGTCATTTATCTTTGCGCTCATCATGTGTTTCGGGTCATCTTATGCAGCCCAGGATAATGACTTATTCTACTCCGGCGACGTTACATACGACATCAAAAACACCTACAATGCCGGAGACAATATAGAAACCACTCTGACTGTCGCCAACAAGGAAAAATTCCCCTTAATCGATGCTTATGTCATTGTAGATATCACACAAGGCTGCGAAAACCCGACATACCCTTCACAGGACTCAGATTGCGACAATGTCTTTTTCGAGGAAATCATAAGGAATCTGAACATTGACCCCCTCTCACAAGTGTCCATCCCATTTTCTTACAAGCTCCCGCCTGACCTCAAAAGCGGGACATACAGGATGGATGTGTACCTGAGGACCAAAAAGACACCAATGCTTGGCATGGCGCATATCTTTCTCTCCGGGAGGCATAGCTCTTTCAAAGTAACCGGTTCTGGTACAGAACCGTCTGTTAAGATACTCAGGACTCAGACAGAAATATTGGACACAACGGGTCCGGTAGGGCCGCCTGCAGAACCATCATCAAAAGTAACAGGCTCTGTTTTTATCGAAAACTCAAAAACATCACAAGTTGACGGTCTTTCCCTCTTTGTCGGAGTATGCTCATGGGACGATACTGGCTGTGAAAGCTATATATGGAAAAATACATACCCGTTTTCAATCACTGCCTCTGAGACAAAGAAGATTGACTTTTCTTTCAATGCCCCGAAAAAACCAGATGCTTACGCTGTGAGGCTTGAGGTAAAGGACAAAAACGGGGAAACAAAATCACTTTACAGGAGCAGGTTAATCGTTACCGGCAAGACCGCAAAAATCAGAAAGCTGTGGATTGGCAAAAGGTATTATAATGCCGACGAAACAGTTGAAATCAATACAATGCTCTTCGGGTCGCCGGACCATTACACATACCCCGTTGTGAACAATGCGAACTTGCTGGTGTCACTCAGAGACCTGAACAATGGCAAAACCGTTTTTCAAAATACAGAAGTGATACCCGAACTTTCAACAGATGCAGGGCTTATCTCTAAGAAATTTGAATTTGTGAGTAAAAGCGCACTTAGCAGATTCGAAGTATGTGCCCAAATCACTTCAGAAAACAACGGGATTTATGACCGGCACTGCATCGAAGTAGATTCAGCCAAATTCTCTTCAAATGTGCGCAAATACAGCCTGAACGAAAAGAAGTTTGATACTGAAACCATGAAATTCAGCGCAAACTTATGCGTGGCCGACGGCTCAGACATGCCTGTACCTGCCAATCTCGGAATTGACATTACAGACCTTAACAACCGCAACTCTGTCATGTCCGACAAACTCAATATCAATAAATGTTCCCCTCTTGAATTCACGTTCAAATCAGGGACAGATTACAGGATGCTCATAAATGACGAAGATGTCAACAGGCAGTACAGGTTTGAATTTACCTCTCCGATAACAGAGAAAAGCGGACATCCGGGGGAAAATGAGAAAGACGAAAAAGATGAAGATGACAAGAAAGACGAAGACAAGAATTATCTTATCATTGCAGCAATCGCAGTTGTCTTAATTGCAGTCATTTTGGCTTATGTTTACAGGAGAATAAAAAATCATGACACTTTATGTCAAGCTTTTGAACTTCGTTCAAAATCATGAAAATTTCGGTTAGATTGAGGCATTTTCAGGCTTTTTATCCTGATATACTTTATGAACAATATGATAAAAAATGGTGAAAACATTGAAACAGAAACATAGTATGATGTTCGCTCTCGTGGCGCTGATGATATTCTCCATGATAAATATCACTTACTCTGCCGCAGGCAACGACGCTCCATGCACAGAGGATGCTAACTGTACATCCAATCATTGCGAGAGTGACTATGAGATAGCGAACGGCATGTTTTGCGCTCAGGATGGCACAAGCTGTGTTCATAAAAAGCCGGCAGATACTAATGCGACGCAGTATGATGATGGCGATGAAGGTGGAAATTACAAGTGCGATTCGGGGGCATGGGGACTCAAGAACGACTACCCCTGCAATGTAAACTCTGATTGTTACTCCGCTTTTTGCAGGAGCGACTATGAAGCAGCAAATGGCAAGTTCTGCGCTCAGGACGGCACAAGCTGTGTTCATAAAAAGCCGGCAGATACTGAAGCAACCCAGTATGATAACGGCGATAAATATAAGGGCCGCAAATGTATTACAGGCACATGGAACCTTCAGGACGCAGACAGCGATGAAGTCTGCGATGAGGATGATTCATGCCCGAACACCCCGGGAGGATGCAATGTAGGAAACGGGAAAATTGATGCAACCACCGGGTGCCCGGTTGAACCTGTAAGCGGATATCATATAAAAGCGGGAGTGGTTGATTCATGCCCTGCATCTTCCATACCAGTAGATCCTCAAGAATCAGATTGTCTTGAGGCAGGCATTGTCAACAGTCTGGACATTCTTTTCTTTTTGAAGACAGGAGCCGCTGAAACAGGTATAAACAATCTAAGTGACTGTAACCTGCAAAGTGGAACAGTTGGATGGCATGACCAATCAGATGGCAATAAATATTGCGAGTTTGGAATTCCTGCCACTACAGTGCCAGGCGTTTATGAACTTCTGGCAAAATATACAATTAACGGCATTAATTACGAAAAAGTATTCCATCCAGGATTTAATGTAACTGCGGCATGCAGCCTTTCTTCAGTTTGCAGTCACGGCGGGCACATTCTGGGAAATAACACACTAACCGCCGGCACCATAACTTTCGACAAGCCCTTCACTACAGATGCGGGTGTTTATATTACATGCGAGGGGGCTAAAGGGACTATCAGTGGCGTACAGACATACACCGCCCAGTGTTCGAACGGTGTTACAGGAGGCGCTACAAACCCGGGACTATTTGCATGGACATATGCACATTCAAATCCATTCGTGACCCTTGGATACGCTGATAATCAGTTTCAGGGAGGCACTTTTGCAACGAATCAGAGTCATAGAGATAATCTTTTCACCACAAATAAGGGATATCAATGGACAACAAATCTCGGATGGGGTGGAGGTGCAGCTGCAAATTCTGTAAATGATTTTTATGCATTTGATAATTGCAGTAGTTATCGGGCGTATGTAGACTATATTGATAACATGTGTGATGCCCCTGATTATATATGCCCAAACAATGGGGGAATATGCGACATAGGAAGCCTTGATACTGAAGGTTTTGTAGCGTTGACAAATTATGATATAACCATAATTAACCCAAGTGTTGACCTCTCAGCCAATCCTGTAACAGATACATATTACGTTTGCGACCCCTACATTCCATCTAAAAAAAAGAGCTACAGCTGGTCTGTTATAAATAATGGAACCGGCAAGCTGAATCTGTCAAACATTGCTGTCACATGCCCCCCTAAACTCGCATGCATTTCTTCACCAACAATGGACATAATTGTTGACGATGGTAATACAGAAATAATTATAAATACAAACTTCACCCTGCCATGTGAATATTCAGTAACTTCTTATCCAATCACCCTGACATTTGACGTCATAGATTATTATGGCCTTGGATGTCATCCTACAGGAACTGAAACAGTTACAACGACCATTATTCAGGGAAACGTATCTGACGATAGCCCGGCAAGCTGCGAGTGTTATACTGGAAAAAATAATTTGTGGGACAATGGCCTGGGCTGCTGTGATTCAACAGATTGCTGGCTTTCGGGTGATAAGACCTGGATATGCGATAATGGGCACAGGATAGAAGGAACAAACTTTTGTGAAGAGGAACATGCATGCGAGAAAACATGGTATTGGAATAAATCTCTTTGGGCAGAAAAACTGCCGACTGGATGCGGATGTGAGGATTCTGAAGATTGTGAAAGCGGGGAATGCATAACAGGAGTATGTTTGGAACTGGCAAATCCGAATATATCATTTTCTTCAGGCAGCTTTACTATTGAGCTGGGCTCTAAAGTTCAGACAGTTATTTCTATCGAGAATAATATTGCAGTCGAAGATACTATCAAGATAGCGATCCACACACATCCCGGGAAAATGGAATTCTGGACTGAATTCACCAATGGCAAAAACGAAATAGACATCAGTCTGAACGCGTACGAAGAGAAGTTGATTCCTATTGAAATATTTGGTGGAGAAACCGGCACCTATAAGCTAACCCTCTACGGTACCTCTAAATTAGTTCCAAGCCTTTATGGAAAGGACGAGCAGAATATCATGATTGTGGCTAAAGAAAGTGGTATTAATTCAAGAAGTCCAGGACTTCAATTACTCTCAGTTATCACTCTCCTGTTAATTGCCGGCTTTCTTGCGCTGGGAAAGAGAAAGAATTAACGGTTCTTATACTCAATAAGTGTCTTCATCGCATTTACTGCCCTGTCCGGTGAGGGATAAGCAGGAATCCCGTCCTTTTCAAGGCTTCTCAGGAGAAGCTGCGTATATTCCCCGCCGGATGCAGACACAACAATCGGTATTTTTGACCGCTCGTTTGCACTCACGATAACATCAACAATTTCCGGCCCGAGGCTCGCTGTCTGCAGGAGTGTAACAACAATCAGCGCATCCACATTCCTGTCTTTAATCACATTGTTGATCGCAACCTCATACCTCCTGACATCAGCATCACCGATAAGGTCAAGCGGGTTATGAATAGAAGAATACTCTTTTGGCATGACACTCTTTATTCCATCAACGGTCTCCTTCGAAAATTCAGCAAGAGAAAGACCGATTCTTTCAATGGAATCCGCGCACATCACCCCAAACCCGCCGCCGTTTGTAATCACAGCAATCCTCTTACCCCTCGGAACCGGCTGGTACGCAAGCACGCGGCAATAGTCAAACAGCTGTTCTGTATTCTCTGCCTCGACAGCGCCGCCTTGCCTGATAGCGCCGCGAAAAACTGCATATGACCCTGCAAGGCTCCCGGTATGCGACTGGACCGCCCTCGTGCCGGATACAGATTTCCCTGCCTTCAAAATTACAACAGGCTTTTTGTCAGTGACACTTTTCAATGTTTCAAGGAACAACCGCCCGTTTTTCACACCCTCCAGGTACATCGCAATCGCTTTTGTCTTTTTGTCATTTTTCAGGTAATTCAGAAGGTCAACCTCGTCAACATCAGCGCGATTGCCGTAACTTACAAACCGCGATATTCCAATCTCTTCTGTGGCTGCCCAGTCAAGAATAGAGAGCGCAAACGCGCCGCTCTGTGAAATAAACGCGATATTGCCTGCTGAGGGCCGCTTGAGTTTATAATCAGGCAAAAACAAAGTATCAATCCTTCCGAAAGAATCATAAATACCGATGCAGTTCGGCCCGACAACATGCGTATCCGTATCTTTGATGATGCTTTTCAGTTCCTCCTCCCGGGAAACACCTGCGCCCCCTGTTTCACGATACCCGGCAGTAATCATCACAACAGCTTTAATCCCCTTCTTCACGCATTCCCTGAGCGCTTCATTAGCTGCCTCTGGCGGCACCACAATAACAGCAGAATCAATATCATCCTCCACATCAAGCACGCTTTTGTAGCACTTCATGCCAAGTATGGACTCAGCTTTCGGGTTTATTGGATAAATCCTGCCTGAAAACCCCATATCAGTATAATTTTTCAGGATAACATGCCCGAACTTCTTTGGGTTTTCGGATGCGCCGATGACCGCAACGGATTTCGGTGCAAAAAATTTGTTAAGTGACATAGCAATTATTTAGTGCGCCCGAGCATATATAGTTTTTTACTTTTTCTAAACATCATCTCTAAGTTTCTCAAGCGCCTCCACCACAACCTGAATCTGCTCATCTGCAAGCACATTCCTCTCTCTCAACAGCCTTTTAGCCTCGTCTTTTTGCACCTCAATCTCGAGCAGTTTCGCCTCAAACTTTTCATCTCCAAGCCCTGTAATAATCGGCCTGATTTTATCAAGGTAATCCTCAATCTCTTTGATTTTGTGCCAGTTATGAGACAGAAATACATATTTCAACAGAAATTCCTGCACAGCATCCCTTTTCAAATACGCAGCAGCGAAAACTGCCCCCACCAATACAACTATCCCAAGAGCTATGGACCAGTTAAGTCCATCATCCGGCTCAGGCTCTACTGATGGATTACAGTCCAGACTTGTTTCATTACAACCATATTCACAACCTTCTATCGTTGTCCACTTATTATCCCTGCATTCCTGTAATTCATCTCCAATACATCTTCTTCCTCCTTCCCCACAAATTTTCCCTGGTATTTCTGTTGGTTCAGGATTGCAGGCCAGAGTTGCCGGGTCGCAGCCATATTCGCAACTTTCCATTGCTGTCCAGATATTGTTCCTGCATTCCTCCAGATTGCTGCCAGAGCATCTCTTCTCTCCTGCCTC
>JAUVEK010000149.1 GCA_030594795.1 Candidatus Nanohalarchaeota archaeon
ACGCATCACGACTAACTATTATATCTAACGTAAATTATTTAAAAGATACATGTACATTAACTGATGTTGTATGTGCTCCTGTAGTGTAGTCCGGCAATCATTCAGGCCTCTCACGCCTGTGACCTGGGTTCAAAAGTGCGATTTAGCGAAAATCATGGCCTTTCTGAGGCATCGCATCTGAAAATCCCAGCAGGAGCATATGTTTTTTCTTTTTCGCGCCACAAAAGGCAATATCAAACCCAACTTTATTAATAAGTGCGGATATAAACATATTACATGATATCAGTTGAAGAAATGAAAAAAATCGATGAGCATGCGCAAAATGTTTTGGGCATACCGGCACTCATACTCATGGAAAACGCAGGCGCAAACGCAGCAAGAATCATGCACGAAAGATTCAATCTTGAAGAAAAGAATGTGATCGTCTTTTGCGGAACCGGCAACAACGGCGGCGACGGGCTGGTTTTTGCGCGGCATGCAACAAAATATGGCGCTAGTGTGTGCGTGGTTCTGGTGAAACCAGAAAAATACATAAGAACCAGTGAAGCAAAGACAAACTATAACATCACAAGAAATCTCAAAATCAACATTTATGCCGGCAAGCTACCAGAAAGCCTGAAAGACATTGATATTGCGATCGATGCCATGCTTGGAATAGGAGTCAAAGATGACGTAAAAGGCCCATACGCCATGATGGTAGATGTTTTCAATAAACTGAACTGCATTAAAGTATCTCTTGATTGCCCAAGCGGCATAAACGCTGATACCGGCAGAACCTGTAAAGTAGCTGTAAACCCTGACATCACCATAACTTTCCATGATATTAAAAAAGGGCTTAACCAGTCGAATTGCGGGGAAATTATAGTGACGGATATTGGAATTAACAAGGAGGCTGAAAAAATTGGAGACTGATGAACTAAAATTAAGAGAATATGAATTGAAAAAGATTGTGAAAACAGCAATAAGAATATCAGAGGATTCGTGCATAGACGTGTTCAAGACAAAAAGCCTTTCAAGTGACCTTGGCATGCAAAGATTTGTATTCCAGGAAAGCTTCAAGCTTGTGCTGGCTGACCTTTTGAAAAAGAAGCCGCAGGGGAACCCGGATTATGGCACGGGCGCTGCTTCGGAAATTCAGCAAGGTTTTTAAACTTTCGGGAATTTATATTGACTACCTTCTGTGCAGGGGTACTCAAGCGGCCTAAACCAATAGCTATTGGTGGCAAAAGAGGCAGGGTTGAGGGCCCTGTGGATTAGTTCCTTCGCGAGTTCGAATCTCGTCCCCTGCACCAAACACTTGCATAGACTATTGAAAATACCAATATTTCCCGGATTCTGGCCTGAAATCATTAATCTTTATATAGCACAGGCACCATAAATATAAGTGGTGATTTATATGGTACAAGGATATTGTGTAAAATGCAAGGCAAAGAGAGAGATAAAGGATCCAGAAAAGATAACAATGAAAAACGGAAGGAAAGCAACCAAAGGAACATGCCCTACTTGCGGAACAAAAATGTTCAGAATAGGCGGGTAGTCTGTTTTGAACTTATTAGATGACTTTTTCTTTTTTTGTTCTTTTTTTGGTAGTAGCCGGTAGTGGAAGCTATAAGCGCGCGATGGTCCAATATATTTAAAAGTAATTATGTCTACTATAAGTAATAGCTAATCGCGGGAAGAATGTGGTTCTATGATTCATTTCAAAAAGACAGAGAAAATGATTATTGAGAAACTGAAGAAAGATAATGCTCTTCATTTTACGGTTGTTGACCCTAATGATTGTGAAAACAGTTCTGTCTGTACTAATGTTGTGAAAAAAGCAAACTCTGCAGGAACAGATATGATTCTTCTGAGGCCGTCTCTGGGTGCGTCCCCGCTTACTATCAATAAATGCGCCCGCGAAATCAAAGCATGCAGCAAACTGCCTGTTGTCCTCTTGCCGACGAATGTGGGTGACATTTCACAGGAGATTGATGCGCTTTTTTTTGTTACGCTTCTTAATTCGAGGAACATATACTGGATGGTGGGGGCACAAGCCCTTGGCGCCCCTGTTGTAAAGATGCTCGGTATTGAGGCAATACCTACTGCTTATCTTGTGATTGAACCCGGGGCTACGCTGTCGTGGATGGGGGATGTCAAGCCGATTCCTGCGAACAATTCGCGTCTTGCAGCGACGCATGCGCTTGGAGGCGAGTATTTCGGGATGAGGTACCTTTATCTTGAAACCGGCGCCAAAAGCAAAGTGCAGGTGCCAAGAGAGATGATTGAAGAAATATCGAAAACCTCAGATATTTCCATGATTGTGGAAGCCCATGGGGCAGATGAGAAGCATATTAAGTCGATTGTGGATGCCGGGGCGAAGATTATTGTGACAGAGTACAGGGATGATTTGAAGTCGATTGTAAAAGCAATTAAAAGCAGATAATTGCCTATGTTTTCTGATGGATTGCTTTTGCGAACATTTTTATGCGCTCGAGGGGATCCCTTGAATCCTCAATTTTTGTGCCGACATGGATACAGTTTGCGCCTGCTTTTATTAAGTCGCGTGCCTGCGCAGGTGTCTTTACGCCGCCTGCAATCACTATGTTGATGTCAACGCTTGACCTTACAGCAGAAACCAGGTTCGTTGGCACAGGGTCAGGGGCCCCGGAACCGGAT
>JAUVEK010000111.1 GCA_030594795.1 Candidatus Nanohalarchaeota archaeon
TTTTCAGTAATGATTGAAAGAAAGAGCATGCAGAATTTTGATTTCATCTTACTTTGGCGCCTTCACTAATGTCTGCGCTGACTGGTTTTCCTGATTCGGTTTTTAGAAGGGAGTTTTTGTAGGCTATCTGGTGGGTTTTTGTGACTGTCATCTCAATCTTGAGGAAGTCGCTGAATTTTATTTTCATGGCCGGCTTTCCCGGGATGCCTTCTGCGCGGACGCTTTCGCCTGGTTTTGCGCCTTCTGCTGTAAGGACTGCTACGTCTTTTCCATTGTCTGCGGCAAGGAGCATGCCCTGTGATTCTATTCCTCTTAGTTTTGCGTATTCTAGGTTTGCAATTACTACTATGTTTTTGCCTTGTAAATCCTCTTTTTTTATGTGCTCCCTGAGGCCTGCTACAAGCTGCCTTTTTTCTTTGCCGAGAGTAATCTCTATCACATAGAGCTTTTCTGCGTCGGGATGGTCTTTTAGTGAAAGTATTTTAGCTGCCCGGAGGTCAAGTGCTGAAAATGGGTCTTCTTTTATGTCATCATCGGTTATTTTTGTGATCAGGGGTTTGGGGGTATTGATTTTTGCGCCTGCTTTGACGGTGATTTTTTCCCATTTGGGGTTTTTTATGTTGAGGGTTTTCTGGAGGTCTTTTGAGATGGAGGGGATGAAGGGCTCCATGAGGACTGATAACTGTGATATTGCTTTTAGGGAAAGGTATAGTGTTGTTTTTGTGCGGTCTCTGTCCTCTTTTATTGTCTTCCAGGGCTCGTTTGAGTTGAAATACCTGTTGCATTCGCGCGCAAAGTCCATGAGTTCTTCCAGTGCTTTTTTTAGCTCGACTTTTTCTATCAGGGTGCCGACTTTCTGGGGGAGTATGTCTATTTTTTTGTCAAAGTCTTTGTCTTTTTTGTTTAGTCTGGCGCACGTTGGTATTTTTGATTGGAAATTGCTGCAGGTGAATGTGAGCACCCTGTGTGCAAGATTGCCGAATGTGTCGCTCAGGTCGTTGTTTACTTTTGCCTGAAGGTCGAGGTAGCTGAAGTCAACGTCTGTTGTGTTGTTTGATGTGACTGAAGTGAGATAGTATCTCAGGTAGTCTGGGGGGAACCTGTCGAGGTAGTCGCGCAATAGTATGAATGTGCCGCGCGATTTGCTCATCTTGTCTTTTTCTACTGTGAGGTATCCTCTTGTCGGGATGTTTGTCGGCAGGCTGAAGTTGGCTGCCATGAGGAGCGCGGGCCAGAAGAGGAAGTGGAAGTAGACTATGTCTTTGCCGATGAAGTGGTATATTTCCGTGTCTTTGTCGAGCCAGTAGTTTTCCCATTTTTTGTTATGCGTCTCTGCCCATTTTGCTGTGGATGAGATGTAGCCGATGGGTGCGTCAAGCCAGACGTAGAAGTACTTGTTTGTCTCGCCCGGTATGAGGAAGCCGAAGTAGGGGCCGGTTCTTGTGATGTCCCAGTCTTTTAGGCCTTCTTTTATCCAGTTGAGGACGTAGTTTTTGACGTCTTTCTGTATGCGCCTGTTTGTTGTGAGCCATTTTTTGAGGTCTTTTTCGTATTGCTTCAGGCGGAAAAAGTAGTGGTCTTGTGTGCGCTTCTCTGGCTTTGTTTTGCAGATTGCGCAGTAGGCGCCTGTGAGGTCGCTTGTTTGGTATGTTGCGCCGCATTTTTCGCATGAGTCACCGTACTGGTCGAGGGCGCTGCATTTGGGGCAGGTGCCTTTGAGGAAGCGGTCCGGGAGGTAGCGTGCGCATTTGGGGCAGTACATGAGCTCTACTTTCTTTGTGTAGACTGAGCCTTTCTCTTTTGCTTTTTTGAAGAAGAGGCTTGCGAATTTTTTGTTTTCTTCTGAGTGGGTGTGGTAGAATATGTCGAAGCTTATCCCCATATCTTTGAAGTCTTTTGCGTGCTCTTTCCTGTATATTTTTACGAATTCTTCGGGCTTGAGGCCTGCTTTTTTTGCGTTTATCTCTATCGGGGTGCCGTGCTCGTCGGTTGCGCAGACGTAGATGGCATCGTTTCCTTTCAGGCGATGGTAGCGCACGAAAATGTCTGCGGGGAGGTAGGTTGAGCACAGGTGGCCGAGGTGCAGGGAGCCGTTTGCGTAGGGGAGGGCCGAGGTTATCAGGATGCGCTTAATTTTTATCACCAGAAAGATTGTTGTCTCATCAAATATATAAATGTCTGTCTGTTGTGTGGAATATGGGTGTGTGTTGATTAGTTATAAATAAGTAGTGACCCTCGGTAGTATTATAAAGTTATCTCATTAATTGAATTGTATGCCTGAAGATACATATCGTTTGATTGTTGCTGAGTATAGAACAGATGATCGCAAACATGAATCAGTATTCTTTGGAAAATGTAGCGAAGAAAACGGAATAATCACTATTGACGGCCGAAAAGCACAAATGAGTGATGTAAATAGAAAATACAATGAGTTAAAAGATAAATTAGGGTCCCAGGGTATCCCTTCCGTTTGGTTAAAAAGAGATGCTGCATTATATGTTCTTAAAAGTGAGAATCAAAAATCATATGTAATCGAGCCTGATGACATATCGAAAGGTCACGTATTAAATAATCTGATATATGCTGCAGAACATCCTGATAGAATTACCCAATACTTTAAGAGTGAAAAAGATGAAGAGTTTTCGGAGTATTTGGAAAGCATATCTAAAAAATCATAAAAACCTCATTCACTATGCTATTGTCCAATTTTGAGCTTTTTTCTCAACAACTGCACAAGGAAAGAAATATATAAATGTCTGTCTGTTGTGTGGAATAATAATTGGCATCATCGCAAAGAATTTAAAAAAAGCTTGCGAAACATAAGTATGACTATGGATTCTGCTGAAAAAGATGTTCTTGAGCTTTCCCTGCGCTGCCCCAAGAAAATGAAAAACGGGCCGTGTGGGTCATCGTTTGACGGCAGGTGCGAGGTTGGCGGTTTCTGCGTATGGAAGGAAATCTACGGCAGGCTCAAGGAAGAAGGCAAGCTCTCTGTTCTTGACAATGTTCTTGGCGCAGAAAAATTCGGATACAGCCCATACAGTGACAAGAAAGCAGAATCGTTTATGGACAGCAAGAGATTTGTAATAACAACAGAGATTGAGCCACCAAAAGGAGCTGACCTATCCAAAGTGAAGAGGTTTCTTGGAAATGTTAAAGGAGTCAGTGCCATTAATGTTGTTGACAACCCGCTTGGTGAGCCGGTTATGGGGCCGTTTCTGCCTTCTCTTTATATCATGAAGCACAATATCAAGCCGATATACCAGATAACATGCAGGGACAACAATATCGCTGCTATACAATCAGATATCTTTGCTGCATATGCATCAGGGGTGCGCGACATTCTCGTGCTCACAGGGGACTATGTCACAAAGAATTCAAAACCAGTGTTTGATGTTGATTCTACGCTTCTTGCGTATCTTATTAAGACAAAGCTTGCGAACGGGCTTGATTTTTGCGGGAGGAAGATAGATACCAAAATGACCATAAATATCGGGGTTGCTGTAAACCCTAATGCAGTGCCTTGTGATGCTGAGATGATAAAGTTCAGAAAGAAGATGCAGTTTGCTGATTTTGCGCAGACGCAGGCGGTCTTCGACCCCAATATGCTTGATGAATTTTCCAGGCAGATGAATTTTCATGAGAGAGTTCTTGTCGGCATATTGCCTATAATGTCTTACAAGATGGCGGAGGCAATGTCGAAGGTTCCGGGGGTGACTATTCCTGAGGACCTGAAGAAGGAACTTAAGAGGGATAAGGGTGCAGGGATAAGGCGCGCAAAAGAGATGATCTTGCATGCAAAGGAGCTTGGGTTCAGGGGAGCGCATATTATGACGTTTATGGACAATAAGGTGCTTTTGGAATTGACAAAAAAGGTGTGATATTATGAGCGCGGAAAAGAAGGTTAAAATCGGGTTGTTTTGCTTAGCGGCAGCAATTTTTGCGGTTGCCGTGTGGTTTGCACACGCACAGGAAGAGACGGTGTATCAGACAGAGTTGAGAACCGGTGTGGTTTTTGGCATGGGCCTGGCAGTTGGAGTCGCACTCTTTGCTTTAAGGAAGGACAAAAAGGATGGACTTTCTTTAAAATTTGAGAGACCAGCCCATATCGCATGTACTGCATTCGGGGTGGGAATCGGGTTGATATTATTTCAAAGCATACAAAAAATTATGCTGGGATATCA
>JAUVEK010000006.1 GCA_030594795.1 Candidatus Nanohalarchaeota archaeon
GGTCTGTATTGCCTCTAGCTTTGTTATCAGTTCCAAATCTTCTATTTCGCGCAATTTATCTTTAATTTGCGACAGCGCTGCTAATGATTCTTTTATATTTTTTATCTCTGCTGCTGTAGCAAAGTCTCCTTTGAGTTTGCCGATGGAATCTTCCAGAACAAGAATATTTTTTTCAATATCTGATTCATGACGCTTTTTTTGGATATTGGACTGTTCACTATCAGTTGATACAGCTTCCCCAGAATTCTCTTTTTTTCCAAACATCATACCAGTCTCTCGATGAGCAATATAGTCCTTGTATCAGCGCTTAACAATGTAAATAATAGTTGACGAGATATATATAATTTATCCGGAATAGTCTGTGTTCAGTCCAAAACACACGGATCCGGATATTTTCAGATAAATCGTATCTTTGAGAGACTATTTCTCTATTTTATTTCATGTCATCCTGTACGACGACACAAAACAATCATATTTTCTTCTTGGAACAATCGCCCTTTATTAATTTTTCGGTACGATAACTTCCCAGTAGATACAATGAGTAATAGATTCAAACGGGCAGGGATAGTGATTTATGTATTGGACAAATGGCTCTTTATTTGAAAAAAAAGTCAGAGATAAGAAGGCAAGCATTGCAGTCGTAGGACTGGGGTATGTAGGGCTGCCGATTGCGATGACTTTTGCTAAAAAGGGGTTCAAGGTCTATGGTTATGATATTGACAAAAGTAAAATAGAGTCTCTGAAACAGAAGAGAAATTTTCTTGAAGATGAAATGTGGATTGACAGAATACTTCAAAAAGCACATACATTCAGCGCATCAGCTAATGTCATGAATGCGGGATCACACGATGCAATCATTGTCGCTGTTCCCACCCCTGCTGACCCGGCAACTAAAAAGCCGATTTATGATTTTGTGGTATCTGCAGCAAAATGTGTCGGCTGCAGCCTGAAAAGTGGTGCTTTGGTCATCCTGGAGTCAACGGTGGGACCCGGTACAACTGAGGGCATATTCAGAAAGACGCTTGAGGATGTTTCCGGTCTCAAGGCAGGGATGGATTTTGGATTATCATATTCACCTGAGCGCATCAACCCGGGCGATGATAAGCACAGGATCGATAAGATCCCAAAAGTTGTGAGCGGCATTGATGATTTGAGTGCATGCGCATGCGCATGCCTATACCTGCAGATTGTGCCTTCTGTGTATAGAACATCAACACTAAAGGAAGCAGAACTTACAAAACTCCTTGAAAATATCCAGAGGGATATGAATGTTGCCCTTGCCAATGAATTCGCAAAGATATGCGACATACTCGGTGCTGATGTGAAAAATGTTATTGAAGCAGCATCAACGAAATGGAATTTCTATAATGTATCACCGGGATGCGGGGTCGGGGGGCACTGCCTGCCTGATGACCCGTGGTTCTTGATTCATGAACTGGAAAAGAAAGGATACACATCGAATTTAATTAAAACTGCAAGAAAGACGAATGAAGAGATGCCTGCGTATACTGCGCGCAAGGCAGCGAACCTTTTATGCAAGAAGCCAAATGGCTCTAAAATTGCGATTGTCGGGCTTGCCTACAAAGACAATGTCTCTGATGTGAGAAACTCTCCTGCCAGGGCAGTCATCGAGGAAATGAAGAGCATGGGATACACAAATATCATCGCTCATGACCCGCATGTCGGGAAAGTGGACTGGATAAAGACAGATAATTTTGAGAATACTCTAAAAGATGCTGAACTGGTGATTGTGACAACACCACACAAGCGCATAAAAAACCTGTCTGCGAGGAATATAAGGAAACTTGCACCCCATGCATCAGTTGTTGACGGCAGGAACGTACTTAACAAAAGCGACTTTCTTTCAGAGAAGATAAAATATGCAGGTATAGGGCGGTGATTGATGTGGGTATGCCAATAATCGTGCCTGTCATTGGCTCACAGATAGTTCTCGGCGCTTATGCCAAACTCAGGAAAAAGCCTTATGTTTTGCATAAAACACATGGTTACAGACCGTCTGTGAGCGTCATAATCCCGGCTAAAAATGAAGGGCGGCGCATACAGTATGCTCTGGCGTCACTTGAGATGCAGACATATCCTGTCGAAAAGGTGTATATCATTGATGACTATTCGACAGACAATACTATTGAAGTTGTCAGAAAGATGCACTTTTTGACAAAAAAGTTTGAGATTGAACTGTACCATAATGAAAAATCAGTCGGCAAGACCCCGGGGGTCAAATTCGGCGCAAGGATTGCAACTACGGATAAAATAATGGTGCTTGATGCGGATACTATCCTCTCTGACCCGAAATACATTGAGAAGATTGTGAGAGCGCATTCTGATTCTAAAACAGGAAGTTCTTACGGCACTGTAAGGCCATTCTCAAAAAAGGACCAGATGAAGACCCTTTTTAAGATGCTTCTTCTAAAGCATTATCCTGCTTCAAGAGAGCTTGTGGCGCACTATAAAAACAAGGCAGAGATGCGCCCGCTGCAAAAACTGAAATATTATTTTTTCCGGTGGCCTGTTGAGAGGTACCGGGAAGCACTTTATCTTACTGACCAGTATTTTGCAAAAGACAGTGCGCTTCGTATATTCGGGACAACCCTGTTCCCGATTGGATGCGGTGTGATGTATGACAGGAAGCTGCTGGAGTATGTTTTTGACTATTATGAATCCACACTCGGGGACAACCTCACGACATCAGAGGACATATTCATTGGATTTTCTCTTGTAAACATGGGTTATACAAATATACAGGTGCCGGATGCAACGATGATAAGTGCTGAGCCGCGCGTTGACAGGCTGCCAAAACAGCTTTTCCTGTGGAATTCTTCATTTCTGCAGAGCGCTTATTATTTTAAGAACATGACTCTTTCGCTGAAACCTAAAAAAGATAAGCCTGCTTACGGGTGGATAATCCTTGCGCCCATTCTTGAAAAAATTACATATCCCATTGCGCTGGCATACCTTATATGGTTTGACTGGATATATGCAGTGCTTACGATGATGATAGAATACCTCGCATATGTTTTTATACTGCGCATGTCTGACCCTGGGATGGGGAAGATGCACTTTTTGAAAATATGCGCTGTTGCGCTCCCGCTTAGGATTCTTAATCTTCTTTTGGATGTTTACGTGACGTTTCGATTTTTGGTAGACCTTGCTATCGGCAGGAGGAACTGGAGAAAATGAATGGTGAAAAAATAGTTGTTACCGGAGGCGCCGGGTTTATCGGCAGGCATCTTGTCCAGAGGCTTCTTTCAATGAAAGATGATGTCTGTCTGACTGTTCTTGACAATTTTTCTGTCGGAAGAAGAGATAATCTGGCAGTGATAGGTACGAATGGCAATAGGCTTGATGTTGTGCGCGGCGATGTCAGGGATGAGAAAGTGCTGGACAAAGTGCTGGCTGGTGCAGATACAGTGTATCACATGGCTGCTGTTGTCGGTGTCGACAGGGTGATTGCGATGCCTGAGGAGACATGGGATGTAGAGGTCAATGGCACGAGAACCCTTCTTGAGAAGTGCGAATGTTTTGGAGTAAAGCGGTTCTTTTTAGCGTCATCTTCCGAGTGCTATGGCAAATATGATATCCGGAGGCTGCCTATGAAGGAGAGTGATGCTGTAGTGCCGAATACCAATTACGGGAAAGCTAAACTTGAGTGCGAGAAGATGTGTGCAGAATATGGCTCGAGGGGGGGAATGAACTGCGTGGGTGTGAGGTATTTTAATGTTTATGGCAAATTGCAGAGTTTCAACGGGTATGTGATACCGAACATGATATGGCAGGCACTGAATGGTGAGCCTGTTAAAGTACACGGGCACGGCAGGCAATTGAGGGACTTCATGTATATTGACGATGCTGTTTGCGCTACCATTAAGCTTGCAGAGAGCAAAGTTGAGGGTGTGTATAATGTGGGCGCAGGAAAACCTGTGAGCATCATGGATGTTGCAAGGATGATAATGTATCTTACCGCCTCAAAATCACAGGTAATGCATGTCCCTATCCGGCGCCCTACAGATATTGAAAGCAAATCAGGTGATAATACGAAAATCAGACAAGCAATCGGGTGGATGCCGGTACATGATATACAATCGGGCCTGGTAAAGACCATAGATGATTACAAGAGGTGTTTAGATGAATGTAGTTGCAATATGCGCGCATCCGGATGATATCGAGTTCAACTGTGCGGGGACTCTTTTGAAGCACAAAGAAGAGGGGGATGAAGTTGTGATGATAACAGTGTCTAACGGCGCTACAGAAAATCATAAGCGTGAAATTATCAGGAGCGAGAAAAACGCTATATTGGAAGCAAAGAGAGCTGCCTCTATTATCGGGGCAAAACTTTACATCCTTGACTACAAAGCGCTTGATATTCCATGCAATCACAAAATCATTGGGGAGCTTGAGTCTATCATCAATAAGCATCATGCTGATACAGTGTACACACATTGGCATGGCCATACGAACCAGGATCACAGGAGAGTAAGCATGGCTGCTCTTGCTGCTGCAAGATGCGTCGAGCGGGTGTTGATGTGGGAAGAAGGGATACCGCACTCATCCTGCATTTCAGGGTTTAGCCCGCAGTTGTACGTGGACATAACCGGCCAGATGGATAAAAAGATGGAGGCAGTTCGTGCGCATGTGTC
Organism: Candidatus Nanohalarchaeota archaeon; assembly: GCA_030594795.1. Lineage (GTDB taxonomy): Archaea > EX4484-52 > EX4484-52 > EX4484-52 > B79-G9 > B79-G9. The sequence continues at coordinate 4,656 of JAUVEK010000006.1, forward strand.
GCAGGTCAGGAAATACGGGAAGGATCTTATGGATGCGATTGCTGCGCGCGCACGATACAGGGGATACCAGATTCGCGTGAAGTATGCCGAGTGTTTCTACGTAAGCAAGCTTGTGAATGACGGCTTTTTAAGCAAATAATGTGATTGGATGAATGCATCTTTAGATACAATCGGTTCAATAAAAACAGTGAATTCTTTAGCTGATGCTGTGCATAAATCTTACGTTTGCACAAATGACAGGCTGGACAATGAGCCTGCATGGAAAAAAAGGGTGCTTTCCAACAGGAAAAAGATTGCGAGCCACATAAAGAAGTTCCATAAGGATTCCGGTACACTGACTTTTGGAGTGCGGGAAAAGCTTGCGATACTGCACAGTAAAAAGGACTGCATATTCCTGATGAGTGCACATCAGACAAATTTTGTACCTTACTCCGGGGTTGTGAGGAAAACTACGCTGATGCATGCTGTAAAAGAAAAGCTTGCGCGGTTAAGTGGCGTGGAGGTGGTTGAGTTCTACGGGGTTGCCAACCAGGATATCGCATCATCATGGCCGTGGCTGAAAATGACACAATTTCCTAGCATCTTCCATAAAAACGGCATTTTTGAATTGTCATACGACCTGAAAAAAGAGTATGAAATGAAGATACATGCTGCTGTCCCTAATCCTGATTGGAGCGATATCTTAAAATGGGGAAATGATACAAGAGAATGGATGAAATCCTGCCTGAATTGCATTGAAAACAGCGGGTACAATGTTTATCCTGAGAGCAAAAACGAACTATATCGCAATTATGAACTGTTTATGGGTATACTCAGGGAGTCAGGGGAGTCTGCCCGGAATTTTGCTGAGTTTAATGCCATCATGCTTTCAAAGATTGTGAATAATCATTTTTGTCATGACACTCTTTTTTCACTTTTTACTGACTGCCAAAAGGTTTTCGATAAGGAGTTCCTGTTTTTGCTTGAAAATTACAGGAAATATTATTCGTGTCTTGCTGATATCAATAGTATACAGAAACAAGATATGATTGCTCCGTTCTGGTATCATTGCGAGTGCTTGGGGAAGGTTGAACTTGAGATTATGGAAGATGAGGATGTGCTGAAGTTATCCGGAAAGTGCCCGGCATGCGGTAAAGTGCATTCTTTTGCACTTAGCAAGGATAATATGGCTTCGGATTTTTCAACGATTTCGAAGCACATATCTGCAAGGGCAAGGCCTATGACTCTTGTGTTTTTCGAGGGGCTTTCAGTGAATATGTATGTCGGGGGCGCACTTGCAGGCAAATGCTATTTGAAAGAAGCAAAACATATTGCTGATAACATGAAGCTGAATTTCCCGCCTGTTGCTGTCTGGCGGCCAAGGGATACGTATAGTGGTCTTGGCCAGCTTTCGTGTGAATTGTTTGAAAAGAGTGCATGTGACGGTCGCAGTCTTGAGGATACTATTTACTGTCTTGAAAGTGAGATTAATATGATTAATGAGCGGATTAGCGGGATTGATGCGCTTATAAAACGCACAACTTCGATGCATGAGCGCAATAAGCTTATTGCAGAAAAAAACACTATTCGCAAAGAGTATGATCTGAGACTGTATTCAAAGAAATTGTCTGATCTGAAGAAGATTCCAAACGCGCGCGCTGTAATGCCTTCTATCATGGATTACGCGATAAATATCGGGCTTGAGAGGACGCGCGACAAATGGCATGAACATCTGATGAGTAACGGCAGCTTGTCAGAGAACATAAACATGGATTCAGTATTAAAATACAGAGGTAATGAATATGGCACACAATGAACTTGTAATTGAAAACTATAATACATGGATAAAAGAAAACCCGGGCATCGGCATCATGGGCTACGGAAGTGAGAAGTCGCAGGACATACGGTTCAATATGCTTTTTAAGATAGGTGATATGAATGAGAGGACGATTCTTGATGTCGGGTGCGGAAGAGGTGATTTTGCAGTAAAAGCGGTACAGAGAGGCATAAAATACAGGAAATATCTCGGCACAGACATAGTCCCGAAGATGATAGAGATTGCGAAGAAGACAAACTTTGCCAAGAATACAGAATTCAAAGTACTGGATATTCTGAATTGCAGTGAAAAGCTGTCTTTTGACTATGTTGTCATGTGCGGTCCAATGAACCTTAAGACCCCGCATACTGAGGATATTGCAAAAAAGCTGATAAAAAGGGCATTTGAGATTGCAAAAATCGGTGTTGTATTTAATATGACCAGTGTTTTTGGTGATGTTGAGTACAGGACCGATCATACGCATTATTTTGACCCGTTCGATATCCTGCGGTTTTGCAGTACTATGACGAGGAACCTGGCTTTTGACCATACATACCTGCCGCACGATTTTACGGTTTTTATGTATAAGAAATCATGAAAATTTCGGTTAGATTGAGGCATTTTCAAGCTTTTTGATTGCCGGTTCATACTTTATATGCAATAAAAAAGGAAAATATGAATGAACTATTCTGGTTCATCGTCTAAATTAGGTTGCGCGAGATGCGCCGCCCTCAGCATTATGTCGTCTTTGTGGGCTGCGCTTTCTTTTATTTTTTCTGCAAATTCTATTGCTTTCTCTGTGTTGCCGAGCTTGAGATAATTGTCTGCTATGTGCCAGATAAGAAATTCGTCATCCGGATGCTTTTCCAGCATGGATAGGTTGATTTTGAGAATTTCATCCCAGTTTTTTTGAAAGTGCGCTTCAGTTGCTCTTTTAAGTGTTTCTGCATCATATATCGGATGAACCATTACAACACCTTCCTTTATATAGAATCTAAGATAAATAATATATAGAAGTACAAGTATTAATATTTATTAGTTATGTTTTTCAGGTGATTTGTATGGTCTGGGCAAGGACGAAACTCGTAATTTTTGATAATCTTTATGAACCCGGGGAAAAGGATATTCTTTTTAATTATTCGGGACCGCACCCGGAAAAGTTCTATAATAAAGTGCGGGCGATGATGCACGATATCTTTAATGTGCCTGCAGGGCGCGTCCAGGAGATGAATTATACATGGGAAACCCAGAATAATGAAGATAAGTTCAATATACGCTGGCGTACTGTCAAAGAAATGGATATTTACACATACTTGAGATATGATGTGATACTTACAGGCACTTCTGCAAACGGGGAAGGACCTGTTTCCATAAGGCTAAAGCCAAGAATAGTTACTGAGTATCCACAGGATACATTGATCCAGCAGTCTATCCTGTATGAAATGGCGCGGCGTTTCTGGCATAATATGTTCTATGCCAAGCAAAGGCAAAAATGGATGGAGATGGGAAGGGATCTTGCTTCTGAGTTTGAAAACACTTTAAAGGAATACGGGGAGGAGTTGAGGCATCATGCCCGAGCTAAACTACAGTGATGAACTCCCTCACGAGACAGACAATATTGTCATAAGCTACAAGGGAAAGGAACCGTTTCGACTTAGAAGGCATGCGGAAACCATTCTCAGGTCAACGCTTGAGATTGACTCGCCAAAGTTTTACCTGCATTATATTGCATGGGATACAACTGACGGTGCTTTTAAAGCTGAATGGAAGGCCTATAAGCCATGGGACCGGTGGACAAGCATAAATATAACTGTGCGGACATGGGGAGTGCAGACACTAGGGGACCCTGAAAAGAACGGGTGGATGAAGATGAAGCTGCTGGGCACGCTTGATACAAAATATGAATATACGCACAGCATCCAAAAGAGTTTGTGGTGGTCTTACAATTATCTCTTTTATAACAAGAACCGCTCAAATACATTTGAGGAAGCGAGAGATTATTATTACAGGATTTTCAATGAGATAAAGAAGCTTTACGGCATATACAGGAAAGAAGAGGCGGTGGCACCAAAAATTTAGTGTCCCCTGAGCCGGTCCTGTATGTTTTTCAAAAGATCGAGTATGTGCTCATTCTGTGTTCTTAAGTCTTTTATTTCCAGGAGAATTGTGTTCACATCAGAAGAGGCATTGCCTGCCCCGCCTGCTAAGCGGGGTTGATTGAAAAAATCTCTTTTTTGTTCATCTGTTGAATTGTGTGTCTCCGGCATTTGCAAGGGCTTATCTGCTTGTGGAGGCGGCCTGTCGGCGCCTTTTGGAAGCGTGAAGGGGTCATTGGTATCATGCATCAGCTGATTGCTAAATGTGTCCTGATTTTGTGTTCCAGGTTCTGCAAGCGGGGTTGGAGGTTCCGGCTGGCTTTCAAGCCTGTAGTCGCTGCTTAGCTGCTCTTTTTCGGGATTCTGTTTGCTGCTGCCTTCCAGCACTTTTTTTGAGTATGAACCGGAGTTGTCGAATGCCTCGTCTATCTCTTGGTCTATGCTTTTTTTGTGGAATTTTGTTTTCAGCTTGTCTACAAAACCGAGGTTTAGACTTATTGTGATCACCTGTCTCTATTCAAAAATTATTTATTCTGGCTGATGTAATATACACTTATACTATTATCGTGTTGGATTATATATATTTTGGATTTTTGTGTGAAGTATGGATGAAAAATTAAAGCAAAAGTTTGTTGATGAGAGATGGACGAAAAGCAATGAGCCTGTGGGCTATATTGTCGGGGTTACCCCGGGGTTTTCGCAGTTTGAGCAGGGTGAGGAGAAGCTTACGAACATGGGGCTTGCCAGAAAAATAATGAAGGCTGCCCGTCTCGGGTTTGATTTCTGCCAGATTGATTATGAGGCTCTTTCTGAGATGTTTGAGGCGGATATTAAAGAGCAGATAGCGCATATCAAGAGCAGCCAGGGGAATATTGATACAGGCAGAAAGTTCGAGGTGGGCCTGCACCTCCAGACAGACCTTGATCTGTGCATTGCAGGGGCTTACGAATGGAAGATTATGCATGAGCGGCTTACCAAGGGCGCGTATTCTTCAAGGAAACTGGTTGATGCAAAATATTTCCTGTTTCATACTTCGTCGCGCATACGCCCGCATGTGACGTTTGATGTAGGGCAGCAGGAGCCGAGGGTTGCGCTGTATGCGTTTGACGGGAAGAATCTGGCGCAGTTCATGCAGGAGGTAGATGATGGCACATACGTGGATCCTGCAAGAGGTTCTGTGACATGCCCCACATCAACACCTGATGGTACAAAATTCGTAAGCATGCAGGACTGGTTCATGGGGCGGTTCATAACCATACTTTTCAATGCCATGGGTGCGCCAGCGGATGTAAGTTCAGTCGCATTCTTTGATGACTTCATGCTGGAAAAGAACGGTACTGGTTTTCAGGAGGGATATGACCGAAACGTAGTAGAGTTTCAGAAGCTCATGGGTGAATTGACCGAAGAAATTAGGATACGAAAACGAAACAAAAGAGATGATGCAATAAACAGACAAAACCAATATCTAATGATAAAGCAGCAGTTTCAACAAGAAAATAAAGTAATTCCCGCGCAACTTGAGATTGAACTGAAAAAAATAGAACTGGAGCTACAGGATTTAAATGCCTCTTCTGCGGAGACTGAAATACAAAATGAAGTGTTAAGGGAAAGAAAGGATATTGAACAAGGAATCAAAGATGTTAACACAGTAAGACAATATCTCGAGAGAACCGACTTCAACGATGTCTTTGATTTCTGGCGCCGCCACGGCTCAGAAGCAGAGGAACAGGTGGCATACCGCGTCATTGCAAAGTATATGTGGCTGACACATGACCCGTTGTGGGAAGATATCGTCGGCATGCAATATGACCCGGACCAGATAACGTGGCGCAATGAACTCGGGCATGAATACTATTCAAAAGACAAAAAATCACAGGAGAAAAATGGTCCCACGCTAAAAATACTTGTTGAAAAACTAATCACAGCTGTTGCAGCAAAATACATACAGGGGCATCTTTTCGTAAAACATGAAAGATGGTCCATGAAAGTGGATGACAAGGACTTAACATCTGATATGTCTGTGTATGAATACACCAGGGAATCCGGTATGAAAATATACATTGAAACAGCTATGCCGCCGCAGGGACAGGAAGGGCAGCTAAGGATCATGAGTGCCAATGACCATGTGAAACTTGTGAAAAACCTTGACAAAGGGGAAATCACTTCATACTGTCTTGACTTTGAGCATCTTACAGTAAACTACATCCGCGTCAATGAAGACGTAGAATCCCTTAAAGACGGCGACGCCAAATATATAACGATGGTGCATATTAATGCACCGCGCCCAATCATGGGCGCCCACGCCCCTATTGACAGACTGTCGCGGGACATGCAGGTAATATATCGCTGGCTGTTCCTGATGAGACAAAAGGGGATGAAAAATTCTTATCTTATATGGGAAATGGGGTCATATGGTGTAAGGGAAAGCGCGGTGGCTTTCAGGAACCTTATGCATGAGCTGAGCAAGGGCACTGACCCGCTCAAACTGCCAAAAGAATTTTACGGGATTGATGAAATGTTTGAACAGCAGCAGATAGTGAATATGAGAGAGCATGCGTATGATGCGCTCAAGGGCGTGATAGCAAACCCTGAGGAGGATCATGGCCTCTTATCTACTGAAGCTGTGAAGAAGAACAAGCTTGCTGAATGGCTTGCCGGTAGGTACAAGTAGATGCTGGAACAAAAGTGATATCGGGGTATATGGATATGAAAAAGAAAATTAAATTTGGGATTGCATTTTTAGCAATATGTGCGCTTCTTGTCTCTTTTGCAGTGTTGTATCTAAATTCTATTGATGATAGGATTATGCACCCAGGTGAGGGTCCATTACCTCTAGCAGAATGTTGTATTGATTATTTCATACTTGAGGGGGATGCGTTAGGTATTCACGAGTTCCAACTTAATGCCCCCGACCCGTCCTGCAGGAATGTTTTTATGACTAAGTTTGGAAAAATAAATCACAACATGATCATTCAGGAGTGTTGTTCATTAGATAAGCCACATCATTTGTCAAATACACCAAAAGCAGTATCTGAACAGAAAAAGTTCAGAATTCAGTTCAGAGAAGATACTTCAGGTGAATGTTTTTCAGGGGGATCAGAAATTAAATGGTATGTCTTGCCAGTGAATTATAACTTGCCAGAGGATACAACCTTTTATTGGAGTATAAGAAGAATCTCTGGAGATATCTGTATTTTTAAATTGTGCAAAACCGAAAATGATCGAACTTATATTTTCTCTAAAGAGTTTGAAACTGCTGAAAGATTCTTAGTGGTTCCTGATAATTGGAAAACATATTCTAACCCTAAAGCTAATTTTACTTTTAGATATCCGGAAAATTGGGAAATTACTTCAGAATATTTTTACGAAACCTTGTCGGGGATTAAATCAGAGAGATTTACTGTAATTCTAGGGAAAGATGAAAAAGAAATATCCATAAACTTAAGACAAGCTCAATGTTCGTTTCCATGTAGATGTAAAGGAGTTGGCAGCAATCTAATTCAAACTTGTTCCGAAAATACAGAAGTGATAGAAATATACTACAAGATACTCTCTACTTTTAGGATTGTTGAGTAGACCCGATTACTACCCTATGAGGAAAGTTGCATTAAAAAATGGAAAGACGCCTTTCAGAGTGTGAATCATAATTATGTGTCCTGACGAGACTGACGGTTATCTCGATGAGCATGCGAGAAAGAAAAAGAAAGGCAGCGCGTGGGAGGGTGAGAAGTACAGGTGAGTTTAGTGTTAGTGGACTAACCCGGGACTTGGCTTCCAGTCTGCTTTGTTGTATTCGTCTATGATTCTTTCATATGTGCTTTTTGTCATGTTTGCAATGTTTTGCCAGTTGTACGTGCTTTTTACAGTACTGTATGCATTGGTCACTATATTTTCTTTTAAGCCGTTGTCTTTGAGAACCCGGCTGATTCCGATTGCGAGTGACTCTGAGTGGCCTGACCATACTTTCAGGCCGTTTATTTCATGCTGGATTATTTCTGATAATCCCCCAGTGTCTGATGCCACGACTGGGGTCCTTGAGGCCATCCCTTCAAGCGCTACAATGCCGAAGGGCTCATAGCGCGAAGGAATAACAATTACATCTGAGATATGCAAGAGCGCATCAAGGGTATCGTCATCGGTATAGCCTGTGAATAAGACTTTGTCCCCCAATCCCATCTGGTTTGTCAGGTCCCTGCATTTGTCGGTCATGTAGCCTTCGCCTGTGATTACGAATTTTGCTTCAGGAACCTCTTTCAGCACAGACTGGACTGCTCCAACAAGCACATCAACGCCCTTTTCCCATACGTGCCTCCCGACGAAGAATACTATTTTCTCATGCGGGAGGGCAAATTTGGCTCTTATTTCTGCATAGCGATCATAATTGAAATCATATTTGGACATGTTCACTCCGTTGGGTATTACATCGATTTTGTCCCACGGAGTGTAGAATGCAGAGCATACGCTTTGCTTCATGAAATTTGAGCAGGTGATTACACGCCATGATTCATATACCATCTTTCTTTCTATGTCGTGTATCAGTTCCTGGCGGTCTTCGTATATACCACCGCGGCGACCTTCTTCAAGTGAATGTATTGTCGATAGTAATGGGATTCTGTAGATGTGCTTGAGGCCAATTGCTGCTGTTGCAGCAAGCCAGTCATGTGCATGTATCAAGGAGATGTCTTTGAATTCTTCGATGACTTTGCCTGCCTGGTTTTGCATCAGGACATTCATCTGGAGAGCCCATGAGGGAAAGTCTTCTGCCGGGATGTTATCTGCATCGAAGCGGAATACATGCACTCCGTCAACATTTTCGTAGCCCTGGCTGCCTGAGAAAGCGCATGCAATGACGATGGGCTCTATCCCTGCTTTTACCTGCGCACGGGTCAGGTCATCTACATGCGTTCCAAGGCCGCCTACTTTGTGCGGCGGATATTCTGATGTCAGGTGAAGTATTTTCATATGTTATCCTTTTGTTCTTTTTTCGGGGTATGTTCAGAGGTGTCCCAGTTTTTGAGCACCCATGAATAATCTCTTACTATGTCTTTTGTCCATGTTGAAGCCTCCGGACTGAAGACATTGACTTTGGATTCCTGTGGTGAATAGAACTGGAGAAGAGCGTGCTTCATCCATTCTTTGTTTACATGTATGCTGTTTGAGTTCTGGCTTGCGCGCCATTCTATCTGCTTTACTGCTTCTGTGAACCCGTTTGTTATGCCGGGGGTGCGCTGCTCCTGGAGGGAATAATAGCTTGTTATCAGGGGTTTTCTCAGTGCGTTTTGGAGTGTTATGCCTGCGGGGAACATCTGCCATTCATGAGTGTGAATAAGGTCTATGTTTCCTTCGCTATGGTAGATGTCTGCCACGACCCTGCCGATTTCCATGTTTAATGTGATTGCCCATGTGAGGGGAGAGTATGATTTGACGGCGTTGCCGACGTAGTGGATTTCTGCGCCGCCGATGTTTGAGGTCTGCCCTTCTTTCCAAGGGTCAAAAGATACTACGTGCGTGTTTATGCCTCTCTGGACAAGGCCTTCTGCAAGATTCTTGCACTGGAGCGAGATTTGGGTTATGTCTCTTGGGAGGTATTCTGCTGTGATTATGACGACGTTTTTTGGCTTTTTCTCGTATGCGACGTCTGCGGGGCTTATGCGAAGCTGTTTTAGGATTTTTTCAATTATTTTCTGGTTCATCTGATTTAATGTGTTTGGCATAGAATTCACTGATTATTTAATGTGTTCCCTTGCAGAATATTTAGTTTAAGAGTTTATAAATGTGTGAGATTGTGAATGGTGGAAGATGATTTTTGTTTGGTTTTGTCTACATATTTAAATCAATTTCTCTGGTAAAAGAAGTGGGTGCTGCCTGGTGTTTACCAATCTCGGTTGCTGGTGATGAATTTGTCCTGCCCGTTTTTTTTGATTTTATCGGACTTTTTTCAGCGCCACGTTGTGCGCTATAATATAATTTTTCGCGAGGTTCTTCCAGTCTGCAAGTTTTGAGAGTCTTTTTGCATGATATTTTCTTGAGATCATTTCGCTTTTGTCTAATTTCACAACTTCCAGGAGCATGTTTTTCAGATCAACGGTGGTTTCTTCATATTTCTTTGTGCTCCTGTTGAGGATGTATATCCCGGGATTGATATGGGTCTTTACTTCTTTTTCCATGAATTTGCCGTAGCCGGATACGTCTGTTGTTATTGTGAGGGCGCCGTTTGATATGACTTCAAGGGGTGTGTAGCCCCATGGCTCGTACAGTGAGGGGAACACCCCGAGGCTGCAGCCAATTGCAAATGAATTGTAGCTGAGAGAGAGCATCCTGTCTGAATTTGAGAGGTATACAGGGTAGAATATTATTTTTACTTTGTCTTCCTCCCTGTTCAGGAGGTTGTTTTCTTTAAGCATCCGGATTATTATGTCCGCGTCCTGATTATGCAGTTCAAATGCGCACAGGGGCGCACTGCCACCATTTCTTGATTTGAATGATGCCGCGAGTTTTCTGATGTCTATTTTCTGGTATTCTGTAAGATAATTTGAGAGCTTTATGTCTGTGTTCCCGGATGTGAGTGAGTCTACTATGTTTGCGCTGATGTCTGCAGAAAGGTCATCCACGTATTCTTTTATGCCGGAGAACAGGGATATGTTTTCAAGAACCTCGTGGTTTTCGCTTTTTGTGTTTGCAGGTATTAGTATGAAAGCGAATACGTCTGTGTTGTCCTTTTTTTCCTTGAGTTCATTGTTCAGTTTCCCGAGACTCTGGATGAACATGTCTATGCCTTTGTTGCGGACCTCGTACCTGCCGGAGATGAACATGATTCTCGGGTCTTTCAGGTTGATTTCGTAATATGGCTTGAAGTAGCCTGAAAGGAAGTCCATTATCTTTTCCTTGTATTTGCGGTGAAGATAGATGCATTCTTCCATTGACGGGTATTTCCCGAGATTGAGGCCGTTTGGAAGTATGACGTCCGGCTTTTTTGAGAGTATGTATTCTGCTTCCCTGCCGGTTGTCTCTGATACTGTTGTGAAGGCGTCGCATGCTTTTGCGCATGCGCATTCTGTCTGGTGCTTTGCTTCGACATTGTATTCGTATGCTTTTTTCGGGTCTACTACCCTGCCGCTGTTCAGCCCGGTTTCTATTTCATTGATCAGGTTATCACTATAGCTTGCCATGGTCCTGCCGAGCATTGTGGCGTGCGTGGTAAAGACTGTTGCAATTTTTGATTTTTTTGATTTCAGGTAGAGAAGGGCTACTCCTGCCATCCATTCGTGAAACTGGGCTACGACATTCTTAAGGCGCAGGTCTTTTTCCAGGTTTTCCAGAAGGATTCCTGCTGCATATGACCAGACTACCGGGTCCCCGAACCAGGAATCAGAGCGGAGCGAGTCTATTTTGTGATTCATCCATAGTTCTTTCTTGATGTCATTCAGGTGGTCTCTGTACCCGTCGATGTCCAGCAGTATGCAGTTCGGCCTGGCTCTCGCGGAGGTCCAGGTGCCAAAATGGCATATGATGCCCATGCTTTTTAGCTTTTTAAATGTCGGCTTTAGTATTTTTGACTCTTTTTCCTCGAATTCAACTTTTGCCTTATCAGGATTGTAGATGCCGATTGTATAGTACTTATCACCATAATGCTTTGCCATCTGCTCTGACTTGCTGTGAATTACAGTGTAAATGCCGCCGACTTTGTTTGCAACTTCATAGGATACTTCAAAAAGATACTCTCCTTTGGCTGATATGTCATCCATGAGTTTTAACACCTTTTTATGGAATATTTTTTTCACTATAGAATCATCTTTATCTCAAATCAAGCTGTTTTAGGACTCTAACGTGATAATCCTGCGGATATAACCCCTCTTTTAGTTAGATATATATACATCTTCGTTTAAATAGTTTTTGTGAATGTTTCTGATATTCGTCGGGCGATTTTATGTTAAGCTGGATTGTTGATAGTAAGGAGCTTGGAGCGAAAGAGTATAATGCTTCTGGTTTGCATTCCTTTATTAACCGCTCTGCTGATGGTGGATTTAAAACGAAATGGTGCGGTGTGTGGGTTCCGCCAGTCAAGGTGTTCGAATATTTTGCCTATAGAATAAACGGGACTTGGCTTTCTTCAGAAAATTGTTCAAAGTGCGTTGTAAAACCGTGGGGGGTTAAGCATTATTTTTCCCGTGATGATCTTGATGTGACTGAGGTTGTTTTTGCGCCTGATGATTATCCATCGGTGATATCTGTAATTTATCTGAAGAACAAAACCACAAGAGAAAAAAAGGTGCGCATTGACCTTGAAGCAGCGGTCAATATGAGATACAAGCAGGAGAATGTTCATGACAGGAAATATGAGGCTGAATTTAATGATTTGAGAAAGTGTGTGGTTGTTGAGTCGAGTGTTGGGTGTTGTATGTTCGGAGCAGGGATAATAGAAAAAAATGTTGATGTTGCAAGCAGCCTTTGTGGGAAGTATAAGAACCATAATCCTGGTTCGCCGCAGTGCTGCTTTATACCTTCTGAGTATACTGTTAGTTTTGAACTTGGAGCTCACGAGGAGATAAAAGTACCGTTTGTGTATTGCGGGAGTGATAAGGGCAGGGACATGCTGGTTGAAGTGTATGATAAATGCATGCAGAACTGGGACCGGCTTCTGGCTTCAAAAGTGAAGAGGTCTGTGAAAATATATCATGACCATGATATTAACACTCCGTGGGACCGGCTGGATAAGGCGTATATTTGGGCACAGTACAGCCTTTTTGGACTTGTGAATAAATCGGATCTGGGTTTGGGTATTTTTGCAGGTTATCCATGGTTTCTTGAGTTCTGGGGAAGGGATGTCTTCTGGAGCCTGCTCGGGCTTGTTGACATGGGTGAGTTTGAATCTGCAAGGAAGATATTTGTGACGATGGCAAAGTTCCAGAAGAAGAGGATGCCGTGTATTGTCCATCCGGACGGAAGGACTGAGTATCATGGAGCTGATGTTGACCCGCTGTTTTTGATCACGCTACTGGATTATGAGAAAAAGAGCGGTGATTTGACGCTTCGAAAAGAACTTAACGGAGTGATAAAGAAAGTGCTTAAGAATCTGGAGGTGATGGATTATGTTGTAGTCCATGAGCCTTCTGAGACGTGGATGGATTCTATTGAGAGGCGCGGGAGTGCGGTTGAAGTACAGGCGATGTGGAGCGAGGCATTAAAGACAATAGAGCCTAAACTCTCGATGAAGATGAATAAGAGACTGAATCAAAGTTTCTGGAATCGCGATAAGAAGACATATTATGATTCGTATTCAAAGTTGGCGGACCCGGAGGTGACTGCTAACGGGTTGGTGCCGGTATTTTTCGGCTTAACATCAGATACAAAAGCAGAGTCTGTCCTGAAGATTGCGGAAAAAGAGTTGAAGAGCCTTTATGGCATCAGGACCAGATCAAAAATGAGCAGGAATTATAGCCCGTCAGGATATCATACGGGGGCCTGCTGGGGGCTTACGACGGGATGGGGTGCCGCGGCTTTTTTGAGGTATGGCATGATTCGCGAGGGATTGAGTTGTCTTGACGATTTCGCGTATGACTGCGAAAAGTTCCAGCCGGGAGCGCTATCGGAAGTCGTGGATGCTGAGACTGGAAAGCTGCTTGGTGCAACTGACCAGGCATGGTCTTCTTCGCTTTTTATTTATGCTGTTGATGATTTTCTTTTTGGCATCAGGCCGGATATGCTGAAAAAAGTCATTGTAATTGAGCCGAGGATTTCTGATTACTGGGGGCATATGTACAGATGCGGAAAAATTGCCGGGAATAATGTGTTTGACCTGAAAATAGAGAGGACTTCCAAGGGTGTTGAGGTGAGGATTGATTTTGTGCAGGAGCCAAAAGGTCTTGCCTGCGAATTGATTTTACCGGAATGGATAAAGCGCATCCATCATGAAAGAAAAAAGGTTTCTGGCAGGAAGATTAAGTTCGCTTTTAAAAAGGAGAATACTGTTGCCGGGTTTAGTGAGTATATACCTGTATAATGCTTTGTTCTCAGATAAGTAGGTGAAATCATCTCCTGCATAGGCATGGATCATGTCACCTCCTTGTCATCATCAGACATCTGTCCGTGTTGTTCTTTTATAAGAATTATTAAATACTTTTGTTTGCCTGCGTCTATGTGACTTCTGTGATATTCACACCGTAGTCTATAGCTTCGACGCATATCTTATGAGTACCGGATGTCGTTGGCAGGCTGCCGGTGACATTGAAGTCCACCATCGCAGGTATATCGTTTGGTAATGATTTATAGTTTAGTGTTATGATAATCGTCTGGTGTGAAACGTTGGTCCCCATTATGTTCCGGGGAAATTTAACTTTTTTCGTCATTTTTGCAGGCGAGCCCTGCGCATAAACAATTTGTGACATCTCTTTTATCTGGTTCACAGCGTCCTGTGCAATTACATTCTCTGAAGTGTGTTTCAGGTCCACTAAAGCATTGTTCCCGACTAGCATTATGGGGGTCAAAAGGAGTAATGAGATAGCAATTACTATGAGATATTCTGTTGCAGCCTGTCCGTTCTTTTTTAATTTTTGCATAAGTATTTTATATAAAACTACTTTATATTATTATATGTATAATTTATAATGAATTGTTGATTTGCCTGGAAGGTGAAATGTTTGGCGCAATGGAAAGAAACTATGCTTGAAACCGGGATTGACCAATTGCTTGAAATTGTGTCTGAGAGAAAGACAGTATCTGCTAGTGAACTTTCAAAAGAGTTGTCTATCCCGATTGAAACTGTTGAGACATGGGCTGAAATATTGAGCAAGGAAAACATAATTTCTGTGGAATATGACCGCCTGGGGAAGCTGATATTAACCAATAAGGTAAGAAACGTAAAAGAGAAAAGAAAGAGAGTTGAGGGGCTGAGAGACGAAATAGACGGCGAAATCGCAAGCATTGAACAGAATGTTAAAGAAGAATCAAAAATGGTGGATGAAGAGCATAAATCTATTGCAAAGTTTGAGGAAGTGATAAAAAGAGAATATGGCGAGACACTGAAGCTTGAAACCAAGTTGAAAGAAATTGATACGCGTGAAGAGCATTTGAAAAACTTTCTCAAGGTAATTGCAGATGAAGAATTCAAGATTAAAAAAGAGTATCTTTCAGCTAATCAGATTATCGGAAATAAAATGAAGCAGATTAGGAAAACTGAAGAAAATTTGAAGTCTTACGAGATACAGAAGGATAGGTTATTTAAAGATATTGAAATCATAAAGAGACTGTCAAAGGCGATTAATAAAGAGCATCCTGCTGATATGGCAATCAAAATTGAGGAAATTGAAAAAGATATCCTGGATATTAGAAAGCAAAGCAGAGCTCTTGACAAGAAATACGGTGTTATCAGAAATCTGATAACTAAAATATGATGGGTGAACAATGTGCCTTGCGGCAAAAAAAGAAAATCTTCAAAGATGAGAAGACATAAACTAAAGAAAAAGAGTAAAAAGATGAGGCATAGGAAGAAAAGATAGTTTTTCGCTGCATTTAGTAAAGAGGATTCTATTC
>JAUVEK010000098.1 GCA_030594795.1 Candidatus Nanohalarchaeota archaeon
AAATACAACGTACCCATACCCCAAAAACACAAGAAAAGATTCTGCAAGCAGTGCAAAACATACCTTGTATACGGCGCCAACGCAAGAATCCGCCTCAACAGCCAAAAAAAACACATTCTCATAACATGCGAAAACTGCGGCAAAAAGAAAAGATACAGATACACAAAGCCCCCCACAACTTAAGCAATATATCGAGACCCCCACATAAACCACAAGGCAATTGCCAGAATCAATATATTATCCTGAAATCATCCCGCTCTTCCCTGATATCCGCAGGCGCAGCCAAAGAAACCTCAACATCATCAACCCTTGATGCAGGCGGGCCCTTTTTAACCTCATTCAAAAAACAATCGACTCCAGCCTCATCTCCGCAGGCAAAAGCCTCAACTCTCCCGTCAGAAAGATTCCGGACCCATCCCCTGACACCGCAATCATCAGCCGAGCGCTTAGTAAACGCCCTGAAAAACACACCCTGCACTCGCCCACTCACAAAAACATGCACGCACTTCATAACTCAACCACAACCCTTTTCACTCATACTCCCCCTCAACAACTTTCCTAATCCTCTTCGCCTTCTCCCCTCCAATCCCCTCAACCTTCTGCAAGCGCTCCTCATCCGCGCACACAACCTTCTTCACACTCCCAAGCTCAGACAAAAGCCTTTTCGCAAGAAGAGCATTCACCCCCGGGAGCATCCCGATTATCCCCTCCTGCGCTTCAGAAGCCGTCTGCGCCTTCCTCTCACCCCTGACCTGCACCATGCGGCTCTTCTCATCCTGCTCGCGCCTTGCAAGGCCAACAATAAGCTCCGCAGTCTCACGGGGCGTCTTTGTCCAGAGAATAGGTATCCGAAAATCAACTGAAATAGAATTGATAGCACCATTAATGGCATTCGGATGAATGTTCCTCTGCCCGTAAAGATTACTGCCCTCTAAAACAACCACCGGCCTCTCAAAATTGCTGGCAAGCGCCTTCATCTGGCTAAACAGCCTCCCGTCAATAATCGACTGCAAAAAATCCTCAAACCTCTTCCTCTCAATGCAAAGCCTGTCACTCAAAAGGAAATCCCCAACCTCAAGCTGGCTGGTGCGCAGCTCAAACCCGTCACTCTCAAACTCCTTCAGTTCCCTGAGAAGCTTCCTCTCCCGCGTATCAGTATAAACAACCACCGGCTCCTTTCCGGAATACCTGTCAAGCGACTCCTGCTTCTTTATCTTCAGATCAGCACCTTTCTTGGAAACAGTAACAGCCTCAGTATTAAACCCCTCTTTCATGGTCTTGAGCACAGACTTCATCTTGCGCTCCTTATGCCTCGACGACCAGTAATACACCTCATCAATCGTCCCCTTCGCAATCAAAATGCATACCTCTCCTTCTTTCATCCTGCCGGTCCTTCCCCGCCTCTGTATGGACCTGATTTCTGACGGAATCGGCTCATAAAACACAACAAGATCCACCTTCGGGATATCAAGTCCTTCCTCAGCCACAGAAGTCGCAACAAGGCAGTTATACTCCCCCTCCCTGAACTTATCAAGAGTCTCGATCTGCTTCTTCTGCGAAAGACCCTTGCGCTGCCCGATAAATGCAAGAGGAAGCACCTTACGGGATGCAACATAATTCCTGATTTCATCAACAGTCTTCACATACTGCGTAAACACTATCGCTTTTTTGCCTTCATCAAGCTTGCTCTCAAGTATCCTCTTAAGCTCATCCATCTTCGGATGTATGATATTCTCCTCAATAATGAAATTGATAATATTCTCAGCCATCCTGAAATTCTCATCAGAAAGTATAACACGAACTGCCTTCGTCTTCTGATCGCTTTTCATCTTGTCAATATATCCCACTACCTGCTTTGGCCCCTGGCTCTGCAGAAGCTCAATTGCATGATTTATCTTGATGCACTGGGCAACAATCGACATCGCATTATACAAAAAAGTATCCCTCGTTTTCGCAGCCTGGGCAGCAACCTGCTTCTGCACATCAAGAAGGATCTTCTTTGACACTTTTTTTGAAGTTATGAGGTGCATCTTCTGGAGGTGCGCAAGACGATCATTAAGTGCAGCCTCAAAGTATTTTCTTGCCCTGACATACTCATTCGGCAGTTCCACGTAAACCCACTTTATGTTGATCGGCTTCACATACTTCTTAACATCCCAGTCCGCCTCATTCCTGATCTCAACATTTTCAATAAACAGGTTCCCGCAGATGATGCCTATTTTCTCTTTTGTGCCTCCCGGCGACGCTGTAAGCCCAAGAAGCAGGGGATTTTTTGACATTTCCATATACTTTCTTGCAATATACGTATATGCATAATCTCCCGACGCCCGGTGAGCCTCATCAAAGCACACTAGCGAAAAATCCGAAAGATTCAGCCTGTTGGCAACAAGGTCGTTTTCCACAACCTGTGGCGTAGAAAAAAATATCTGATGCTTCTCCCATAGCTCCGCCCGAACCTCCGGCGCATCCTTCCCGGTTATCGTAACAAACTTATCCTCATCCACAAGCATGACATCCTTAAAAGAATCCACATGCTGGTTGACAAGCGGCTTTGTAGGCGCAAGAATAAGAATCTTCGAATCAGGATGCTTCGCCAGCCGTATAGCAGCAAGACCAATCGCAACAGGCGTCTTCCCGGTGCCTGTCGGGAGAACGACAAGCGTATTCTTCTTCGCAGCCTCGGCAATAATCGTCTCCTGGTAAAGCCTTCTCTCGATTGTATTTTCCTTTATCAGCGGGTGCATAAGACAAGGTGCATCAGGTATATCAGCCATGACTTAATCTTCGCTAATCTCTTTTAAATATATTCTACATGCGCCCTGCCGATAGAAAAAAGAGTTTCGCTATTGATAATTCCATTTAAGCTATCTTCTTTATTCTCCTTCTTATATCATCTGTTTCTTCATCTCTTATTTTAAACAGCACTTCCTTGCATTTAACTAAAAAAGACGGAGCTCCATTAATCAATTTTCGATATTTTTCTTCAGATATTTCCCTGTCTGCATAATACTGCGCATCTACCCGTAAATTCATCGAGTTTTTAATTGATTTCATATCTTCTTTATCAAAATAATCCAGAAGAAAATGGTTCATAAATTCAATTGTACAGGAATGGTTTTCGCATTTTATTCCAATCCTCATCAATATTGCATATAAAGCAAAATACATTGCATAATAACAAGAAGAGATCTCCCAATCTTTATTCTCTTTTAAAACAGCAGCAGCTCTTAATGCGCTTTCCGATTTTTCCAGATAAACTTTACTGAGATTATCATTCGGTTCAACAAGCTCTATACCATTTTTTACTTTTAGACACCATTTAATCTTTTCCATATCTAAATTCCCTCACATGCGACACAAATTGCTGAACATTCTCAATAAGAATATGGTCCTTTATAACTTCTTCTAAGAAAGGGTCTTTTTTTATAAGTGCTTTTTTAAAAACAGCCGTTGGATAATGCTTAACATTGATCTCTATTTTGTATGCCTCAGATATCATATCAATTTCCTTGCTATTATATTCCCCTGCAACGAAAACATCCAGGTCAGAATCCTTTTTTGGTACTCCTTTTGCATAGCTTCCAAATATTGCAACAACGCCCCTGCAATGGGGAAGTATCTTTTTAGCGATTTCCTTTATAAACGGCTGTTTTTTATAAAAATTTACTGTTCTTAAGTATTCCAATGCAGATATGAAATGAACTGCCATTTGAGCATCGTCAAGATTAAGAAAATATAGCTTGTTTTTTCCCTGGGTTATGCTTTTCAAAAAGCCTTCTTCTTCAAATTCTTTTAGCGCATTTGCCACTGATTTTTGGTTGTAGCTTCTCTTTTTTGCGATGCAGCTGCCGGTAAGCCTGATATCATAATCTCTTATAAATTCTTCAAAGATTTGTACGCGCGCATCATTAAGTAACATATTACTAATATAAGTAATAATTTATTTATATATCTTTCGGTCTAATTCAATGCGCCGTTTATCATATATTTCCTGATGCGCAAAGACAGAAATTACCTCTATTTGATCTTATATATAATCCCGGTCTTCATCTTTGTTCTCACATGCGCCATACTTGACCTTATCATGCAGAATGTTCTGGCAATGATGCCCTGAAAACATAAGCTCAACCAAACCATACAGGCACTCAAATTTAATAAAGTAAAAGAACCATTATTTCTCTATGATACCAGCCACAGAGATTCACGCAAACCTCAAAAAATACAAAAACATCAAAATAGGGACAGTCTGCTCGCATTCAGCGCTCCAGCTCTTCGCAGGCGCTCGCGACGAGGGCTTCAAAACAGTAGGAATATGCACAAAAGACAGGGTAGACACATACAAAGCATTCCCCCATGCATGCCCTGACGAATTCATCATCGTAGACAATTTCAAAGACATCCTGAAGCCGGAAATACAGGACCAGCTTCTTGCAAAAAACGTGATTCTTATACCCCATGGCTCATTTGTTGAATACCTTGGCCCGAAAAACATTGAAAACACACTATACGTGCCGATGCTCGGCAACAGGGCAGTTCTTGACTGGGAAGGAGACAGGAAAAAAGAAAGGCACTGGCTGGCAGAAACCGCAGGCATTTCCATGCCAAGAGTATTTTCAAACCCAAACAACATAGACTGCCCGTGCATCGTCAAGTTTGACGGCGCAAAAGGCGGCTCAGGCTACTTCAAAGTCAAAGACGCGAGGCAATATTATGATGAGCTCAAAAAGCGCAGCATCACAATGGACTCAACAACAATACAGGAATACCTCCTGGGTGTAAGATACTACATACATTACTTCTACAGCCCCATAAGCAGGAGCGCCTACCCCTGCAGCGCAGGCTCAGTCGAGATAACAGGCATTGACAGGCGCGACGAAAGCAACATTGACGAGCTCCATCGCTTTGGCATGACGCAGCATGACCTCTCAAAAGCAGGAATTGAGCCCACATACACAGTAACAGGCAACAC